>CAIMSI010000089.1 GCA_903844115.1 uncultured Actinomycetes bacterium | reverse complement strand
TAGTAAATACAACTGATTCGCGTTGGCGTAAAAATTGTTTTATTTCAAGACCGCCGCGTAAGAAACCTATTCGAAAGACTTTCATTCTTTTCCACCAATCATCTGAAGATATATATCTTCCAGGCTTGGCCGAATCACTTGAAGTTCTGGAACCTCGCCACCCATACGCGCGGAAATTGTGGCTACATCAGTTGTCGGCGTCATGGTCAAACGCTCGTGTGCCTTACCGCCTTCGACCCATGTAATTCGGGCTTGGGCCTGATGGCGCCCTCCCAAAGTTTCTGGGGGTGCGATCTCAATAATTTTTCCATCGACAATTACCGCTACGCGATCTGCAAGCGCTTCTGCTTCATCCAAATAATGGGTGGTCAGCAATATTGTCGTACCCTCACTGCGCAGAGTCCGAATAAGTTCCCAGAAAGCTCTTCGAGCTTCTGGATCAAATCCCGTAGTTGGTTCATCAAGAAATAGGAGTTCAGGTGAGCCAATGATTCCAAGTGCAACATCAAGCCTGCGTCGCTGACCTCCGGAGAGAGTATGAATCTTCGCATTACTTTTTTCCTGCAATCCCGTGAGCGCAATTACGCCATCTGGATCTTTAGCTTTGGAGTAATACTTTGCGAAATGATGAACGGTTTCACGTACGGAAAGATCTCCAGAATCACTTGTACTCTGCAAGACAATGCCTATCCGCTCGCGCCATGAGTAAGTTTTATCGCCCAGATTGCCAGGATCTTCACCAAGAACTTGGACATCCCCGCCATCGCGGCTTCGATAGCCTTCAAGAATTTCAACTGTGGTGGTTTTGCCGGCGCCGTTTGGACCCAAGATTGCGAATATTTCTCCCTGTGCCACATCGAGATCAATTCCAGCAACTGCGTATTCATCCCCATATTTTTTTGTGAGACCTTTGATGGAGATTGCTTGCGAATTCGAATTGCTCACGGGGGAAATCTTGCCTTACTTGGGGTTGATGAGCCAATCTCGACCAGAATGAATGGGAGAATATGAGCGTGAGCCCTCGTCGTAATCACCCCAAGAAATCAGGTCGTAATCAACCTGAGCGCGACTTGGGAACTTCATTTGAAGCCGTAGAAGAACATGATGAAGGTATGTACCGTGTTCGGCGGATTACAGGATCAAGTTCCAATAAACCATATAGATGTCCAGGCTGTGATCAATTAATTCCGACAGCAACTCCACACATTGTTGCGTGGATTCATGAGGATATTGAAACACGGCGCCATTGGCATACTCCTTGTTGGGAGAAGAAGGATAGGCGTTCGCCTAAAGTTCAGCGCTCTCGCAATGCTCCCAAATATTAACGACCGTAACGAACCTTAATAATTCTTGTAAGTACTGTGTCAGCAAACTTAGATCTTTTAAAAGTTGTGAAAGCAAGTGGGATTTTAAACATGGTAGCCACAACAGTTCTTGGGTAGGTAAATTCTAAGAGTCCTTCATTTCCATGTATGCGGCCATAGCCACTGTCTTTGACTCCTCCAAAGGGAACAGAGGAAACCGCAGCAAATGAAAATACTGAATTAATTGAAACCATGCCACATTGCAGTTGTGATGCGATTGCAGGGCCATTTCTTTTGGAAAATACCGCTGCCGCTAATCCGTAACTAGATGCATTCGAAAGTCTTACTGCTTCGGCAACGCTAGCCACGCGATTAATTGCCAATGTTGGTCCGAAAGTCTCTTCCGTCATTGCAGTTGAATCCTCGGGAACATCGAGCATAAGAGTTGGAGCCACCATGCCATCATGTACGGAATCCACACCACCTGCTGCAAATTTCACCCCTCGAGCTGCTGCATCGTTAATATGGCGAGTAATCACATTGAGTTGAGAGGGCATTGTTGCGGGACCGTAGCTCTTCCCTTCATGGATTTTTTTAGACATGTCTGTAATTGTTTCGATGAATTTATCTGCAACAGATTCCAATACATATACACGTTCGGCGCCAATACAGGATTGTCCGGCATTTGCCATAGCAGACCACAGCGCCTGTTCTGCAGCAAGTTTTATATCAGCGTCGCCGGCCACAATTACGGGGTCTTTACCGCCGCATTCAAGGACTACTGGAATCATTCGCTCTGCTGCAGCCGCAGCAACCTTCTTAGCAGTTCGAGTGCTTCCGGTGAATGAAATCTTATTTACATCACTTTCAGTAAGCGCTCTTCCGGTATCTGGAAGTCCAGTAACAGTGGTAAAAATTCCAGCAAATGGAGCTATTTCAGCAAAGGTTTGGGATAACCATGCTCCGACTGCAGGAGTGTATTCACTTGGTTTAAAAACTACGGTGTTCCCAGCAGCGAGGGAACAAGAAATAGAACCCATTGGAGTGAACATCGGATAATTCCATGGGCCAATTATCCCCACAACGCCAAATGGCGAGCGTTGAACTTTTGCACTCATGTTGAACATCAATAAACCAGAGGATCGCTTTTGATCGGCAAGTACGATTGGGGCTTTATTTGCAGCCCATGAGAGTTTCTCAATCGATAGAGCCGCTTCCAGTGTTGCATCACTGAGTGGTTTGCCCGTTTCATCAGAAATCAATTTAGCTATTTCATCTATTCTCCCGGTTAGTAAGGAGGCCCAAGATTTCAACACTTTCTTCCGTCCGCCATATCCAAGGCTGTTCCACGCAGTCGAGGCCATGTGCGCCGCCGCGACGCGTGCATTGACTTCTTCCGAGGAGTGGTTGGGAAAGCGGCCGATTTCTTGGCCGGTGACAGGGTTAACGCTGGCAAAGTCAGGTGTGCTCATGAGTAAAGACTAAACTGCTTCCATGTCAGAGGTAATACGCCCAAGCACTGTGTTGCCATCTAGGCGCAATTCTTTTACGTTATTAACGCAGGATGGCCTTCGACTCATCGGTGAAAGTGCATCTCCGCTAGGAGTGCGCACGGCCACAATCCTTGCCCTTCACCCAAACCCAACGGGTGGGGGAATGATGGATAGCCATATTTACAAGAAGGCTGCCAACCGATTACCCAATTTAGCCGGAATCGAAATAATTCGTTTTAATACTCGTGGAACAGAAAGTGAAGCGGGCAAATCTGAAGGTGTTTACGATAACGGTGACTCTGAAAAATATGATGTGCAAGCCGCACTGGAATATGCATTCACCGAATGCAAGGCAGATAACTTGTGGGTGATGGGTTGGTCTTTCGGCACAGATTTAGCGATTCGCCATGCTCGTGATCCACGAATCAAAGGTCTTATTCTTCTTAGCCCCCCGTTGAAATATTCCAAACCGGAAGATCTGGAATTCTGGGCTACGGATGCTCGCCCCATTACTGCGCTGATTCCAGAGCATGATGAATATTTACAACCGGCCCAAGCAGCAATTGCATTTGCCAGCATCCCGCAAATTAAATTGATTAACGTAGAAGAAGGAAAGCATCTTTGGCTTGGAGAGCCTCAGGTTTACCGAGTCTTGACTGAAATTACAAAAGTAGTTGCACCAGAACGATTGCCTCTAGCGACTGAATTTTAAGCTTGGTTTTGTTTTGGAAAAACAACTTCCTCGAGAATAAGCATTACTGCCGCGGCTACCGGAACTGCCAATAACCCACCTACGGGTCCCAGCAGACTTGTACCAAGCATCGCCGCAAGAATTGTTACCAATCCCGGCATCGCTAGTGATTTTTTCATGATGCGTGGCATGAGTATGTAGTTCTCAATTTGAACATAAAGGATGTATGTAACAAAAACAATCAGAGCCGTTAGCGGGGATTTTGTCAGTGCAATGACGGTAAAAATTGTGCACCCTAGAAAATGCCCAACCAATGGAATGAGTCCGCAGAGAAAGACAATAACTGCGACCGGGGTTGTGTAAGGAACATGCAAAATAGATCCAAGTATCAGAGCGAATATGCCGGCAATTACCGCGACAGTGGCCTGGCTGGCGACGAAGGCTCCTACTCTTGCAATGATTGCATCACTGATATTTGCCACGCGCACACGGCGAGAAGCTGGGACTAATCGGTAGGCGACAGTGGTTACTTGAGGAAGAGAAGCGGTGAAATACAAAGTAAGAACGAGGAGAGTAAGAAGTGCAAACGCACCTGAAAGAAATGCTTTTCCGACTCCTACAACTCCGCCAAAGGCGTTAATAACAAATTGCCCGTCATGAATGCTGGCAGTGACTTTCTTTTGCAGAATATCAATGATTCCAAAATGTTGATTGAGATTAAAGACCATCGAATTATTCTTTAAACTTGCAACCAAGTTAGGTGCGTTGCGGACAAAAAGATCGAGTTGATCAACCATGGGAGGAATAACTATCCACGAAAAAAGTCCAACAAAGAGCAGAACTATTGCGACTATTACACTGACAGCGGCGCCTCGCTTGAGGCCTCGACGTTGAAAGAATTCGACTGCAGGATTGAGGCCTGCTGCAAAGAAGAGTGCAATGATGATGAGTACAAAAACCTGACTCGCCCCGGCTAGTGCTCGCAAAAGCGTAAGAGAAATCAGCGCCCCCGCCGTGGCGAGAAGCCCAAAATAAAATGGATGCCCACGATCCAATGGGGCACCTGCTGTGCCTAGATCCGCCTTTGCTCGGGGAGTAGCACTTTTCTTACGGATATTTAATGACGGTTTACGTAGAGCCATACTGTGAGTTTATCCCCGTAGCGCTGGTTTTTGACCTCGCGGATGCGTAACTCACTCAAAAATACCCACCGCCTGGCAAAAGATAGACAATAGATAGAATAGCTCCATGAGCGAATTGAAAATAACCGGTTCCGGAGGTGACATCTTCGCTCTCTATAACATGACGTGGCAGAAGCCTTTGGAAGATTGGGCTGAAGATCCAAACCTCACAGATATGCGTGGTATTTCTCGCCATATCGTTCGACTGGTTCGAACTGGGCCTTCTGATGACGAAATTTTTGCTGTAAAAGAAACTGTCACCGAATTTGCCAATCGCGAGTACACAATTTTGCGAGAGCTAGCAGCGCGCGGTGCCCCCACGGTGGAAGCAGCTGCAGTAGTTGAGGGGCGAAATGATCTGCGTGGCGGTGAATTAGCGCCAGCCCTAGTAACCCGCTATTTGCCCTATTCACTTCCTTATCGCGTAATTCTTTCGCGATCGGTAACTCCCCATGATGTAAATCAGATGGCAAGTGCACTTGCATTGCTCCTCGTCCGACTTCATCTTCTCGGGTTTTGGTGGGGCGATTGTTCTCTTTCCAATACTCTCTTTAGGCGTGATGCGACTGAACTTGTGGCCTATCTTGTCGACGCCGAAACGGGGGAGTTCCAGGATCGATTGACCGATGGCCAACGTGAACACGATTTGGAAATTGCACATTTCAATGTTGCGGCAGAATTAGAAGACATTCTTTCTTCTGGTGTTGAAATGCCTGGCGTTGATCCAATCCGTTCCAGTGACGCAGTTATTCGACGCTACCGGAGGTTGTGGGCACTTCTGAAAGAACCGCAGATCTTAGATCCGGGTGATCGTCATGCCGTTGAGCGCGCGATGCGAAATCTTCAAGACCTTGGTTTTGCAGTTGAAGAAGTTGAAATAGCACTTG
>CAIMSI010000088.1 GCA_903844115.1 uncultured Actinomycetes bacterium | reverse complement strand
GTTGTTACATGGTGGCAAACCGAAACTGGCGCAATAATGATTTCACCTCTTCCAGGAATTACGTCTTGTCAGCCAGGTAGCGCTATGAAAGCACTTCCAGGAATTGTTGCAAAACTTTACGACGATGCTGGATCCGAGCTTGGAGATGGGCATGGTGGGTATCTCGTTCTCACTGAACCTTGGCCTTCCATGCTTCGCGGAGTATGGGGCGAGCCTGAGCGTTATAACGAAACCTATTGGTCACGCTTCTCTCCAAAGTATTTTGCAGGAGATGGCGCAAAGTTTGATGATGACGGGGCAATCTGGTTACTTGGTCGCGTCGATGATGTCATGAATGTTTCAGGGCACAGAATTTCCACAACTGAAGTTGAATCAGCACTTGTTTCACATGAAGCGGTTGCAGAGGCAGCCGTTGTTGGAGCAAACGATGCGATGACCGGACAAGCAATTGTTGCTTTCGTTATTTTGCGCACCGGTATCGACCATGCAACAGGTGATGAACTTCAAAAAGAGCTAAAGGGGCACGTTGTAAAAGAGATTGGCGCAATTGCGCGTCCACGCCAGATCATGGTTGTTAATGAGTTGCCTAAGACTCGAAGTGGAAAAATTATGCGCCGCTTGCTTCGCGACGTAGCTGAAAATCGCGCCGTCGGGGATTCAACAACACTGGCTGATCCCAATGTTATGAAATTGATTCAAGAAGGACTTTCTTCCGCTAAATCTGAAGATTAAATCTGAAGATTAAATTGATATCCCGAGGTACTTTTTAATTGCGCTCTGCAATTGTGTAAAGCTTCTAAATGGGCCAATTTTCTCGTAAACGGTTTTCCCATTCGCATCAATAAAGCGAGTTACTGGTACGCCCAATCCGAATGTGCCTTTTGTCTTGTTCTTCATATCCGATAATTGTGGCCAGGGCATATTGTGGGCAAGCACAAATTTCATACCCGCTGCGTCGCTGCTTTCAGAGGCATCGATTCCAATGATTTGAATTTTCTTTGTCGTAGCTGCTTTCACGAGAAATGGGATCTCTTGGCGACATGGTTCACACCATGATCCCCAGACATTAAGTAGCGCAGGTCCACGTAGGGATTCAAAAACAAATTTACCTTTTCCATCCAGGCAATTAAGAACAATGCCCTTTGTTACGGCAGGATTAGTAACAATGGATTTACAACTCGGGGCGCTGGATGCATGCGCAGGAGTTGTTGAAGCCAGAATCAGAATGAGGACGGCGAAGATGCGCTTCATCGAAATGCGCTATCTGGCTTAACAAGCTTCATGGCTGCAATCTTATCTGTCTCACCGATTCCATAAGACGGACAAATTGCGAAGAGTGGGCATGCTCCGCAAGCGGGTTTACGTGCGTGGCAAATTCGCCGGCCGTGCCAAATTAAACGTTGGGAAAGATTTGTCCATTCCTTCTCCGGAATTAACTCCATTACATCGCGCTCCACTTTCACAGGATCCTGCGATGTACTCCATCCGAATCTGCGTGCTAGGCGGCCGAAGTGTGTATCAACAGTTATTCC
>CAIMSI010000087.1 GCA_903844115.1 uncultured Actinomycetes bacterium | reverse complement strand
GACTTTTATATACACAGCCCCGTACCTTTCATTCATGCGAAAAGTTCCTACCCGTGTTTTAGTCATCAATTCAGTTCTTGTTCTGGCAATCATAGGAGGAGGTTTTTGGGGATACAGCTCGCTCCACCCAAAGGCCGCGCCTGTGGCGCTTCAAACAACAACAGTGACACGCGGGGATGTGCAGGCAACAGTTTCAGCATCAGGCAAAGTAATTAGTCCCGGTGATATTGGATTAGCACCACTTGTAGCAGGAACGCTCAAGAGTTTGAATGTAAAAGTCGGCCAACATGTTTCTGCTGGAAGTGTTCTCGCAGAGCTCGATACGACAACTCTTCGCACGGCACAAGCACAATCATTGACTGCATTAATCGCAGCAAAAGCAGCGGTTGCATCTGCCTCCACGCAATTGACCCAAGCACAACTTGCCGTTGATACTGCCAATCAAAACCTTTCGAGTCAGTTAGCTAGCGTCTCACAAAACGCTGTGACATATCAGGCGAGCGTTGATGCGGCAAAGAAAACTTTAGACGACACAACAACGAACCAAGCATTTAGTGTAAAGACTTACCAGCAAAGCGTTGATACAGCTAAAAATACATTAGCGGCGGCTCAATTAAGCTATGACAACTATCTTGGACTTTATGGCCCATCTGGAATAACGGTTGCATGGTGTTCGACTATCCAGACAATTAACGGGAACTGTACGCAACTGATTTCCTATTACCAATCTCTCAACAACGCGAAAATTGATGTGGATATGGCTATTCAGAATCAAACGGCTTCGTTGTTGAAAGATGCTCAAACTTTAGCCGGCTTGCAGACGGCATATAACACGGCCCTGACAAACCAAAAAAATAACATTGCAAAAGATCAAGATTCACTCATTTCATTTAAGAATGCCGTGAGCACTGCCCAGGCAACTTTGGATAACTTAAAGCTTTCGCAAAACATCGGATCTACTGATCCCACAACAGCTCAACTGCAATTACAAATTGCCCAGGCAAATTATGATCAGGCAGTTAAAAATCTTGATGGAGCGACCATCACTGCTCCGGTTTCTGGCGATGTTGCTTCGATATCAACAGCCGTCGGCGGGAATGTGACCACTGCCTTCACACAGGCCACAAATACAACGACTGCAACTGGTTTTATTGTTCTAACCAACACAACAGCTCTTCGCGTAACTGCTAGCTTCTCTGAAGCAGATGCGGCGAAGATTGCTACCGGACAAGATGCAGCATTTACCTTTGACGCACTGGCTGGAACATCGGCCACAGGAAAGGTCCTCCAAGTTGATCTGCTTCCAACAACTACAGGTGGTGTTACTTCATACGGCGCTACATTCTCAGTTGATGGCAAAGTACCGGGTCTCAAGGTGGGAATGACTGCTACCGCAACCGTTAGCACAGGATTTGCGGGCGGCGTGATTCAAGTTTCAGCGCAAGCAGTGACAACACGTGGAAGTGGAAGTTTTGTAAACGTTGTTACAACCAAGGCTGGCAAACAAATTACTACCCCAACCCCGGTAATCGTTGGACTCAAAGGTGATAGTTCTGATGAGATTCAATCAGGCCTGAAGGTTGGTGACAAGGTTGCACTTCCAACAATTCGAGCAACAACTGCAGCTAATGGATTTGCCGTCGGTGGAATTCCTGGTGGAACAAGTGCCTTCGCT
The DNA here is from genome assembly GCA_903844115.1 of uncultured Actinomycetes bacterium. Lineage (GTDB taxonomy): Bacteria > Actinomycetota > Actinomycetes > Nanopelagicales > Nanopelagicaceae > PALSA-747. Next base: position 3,177 of record CAIMSI010000087.1, on the reverse strand, counting down.
GGAGCGGGCGCTGGTGGCTTCCCTGGGGCTGGCGGCGGTGGCGGTGGCGGACGTGGTAACGGTTAATGCATCCAGTCATTGATGTACAAGGCGCTGTAAAACAATACGGAGTCGGGGATGCAGCAATTTTTGCACTCGATGGCGTTGATTTGCAGATTAAACAAGGTGAATATGTTGCAATCATGGGCCCATCCGGCTCTGGTAAATCAACTTTGATGAACATCATGGGCGCTCTGGACAACATGACTTCAGGAAAATATTTTTTAGATGGAATTGAAATAGATTCCTTGGGTGAAGATGCTCTCGCACTCGTTCGTGGTCGTAAGATTGGTTTTATATTTCAGTCCTTTAATTTAATTCCTCGCACCACAGCCTTGGCGAACGTAGAACTTCCACTTGCCTACCAAGGCATAAAAGGAAAGGAACGTCGCGAGCGAGCACTTGCTGCTCTCAAGGTTGTAGGACTTTCTGAACGAGTAAACCACGAACCAACGCAACTTTCTGGGGGCCAACAACAACGTGTCGCCGTTGCTCGCGCGCTTTGTACCCGTCCTGCATTGCTTTTGGCCGATGAACCCACTGGCGCACTTGATTCCAAATCCACTCACGACTTGCTTGATCTTTTTGATCAAATTAATGCGGCTGGCCGCACTGTTGTCTTGATTACGCATGAAGATGATGTGGCTTCGCGCGCAAAGCGTGTTGTAAGAATGAGAGATGGAAAGATTATTTCTGATGTTTTAAATAAGCGGGCAAGCGTATGAGTATCTTCGAAATAATCCGCTTCGCCATCCGCGGCTTGAACTCAAACAAACTGCGCACAACTTTAACGACTCTGGGAATTGCAATTGGCGTTTCATCTGTAATCATTTTGCTCGCTGTTGGCAATGGATCAAGCAAAGCGGTCCAAGCCGGTATCGAGAAGCTCGGGACAAATACGATCACCATCCAATCAAATCGAGGTGGATTTGGTGGTGGTCGTGCTTCGGCTTCACGCGCCGCTTCATCTAAACCATTAACCGTTGGAGATGCTGTTGCCCTTTCGAGTCCAATAAACGCTCCAGATATTAAACAAGCTGCGCCTGTTGCATCGGCCTCAGTTGCATGCGCGGTCGGAACAAACTCATCCACACCAGGAACATTTAATGGAACCTGGCCATCGTGGTTTGAAGCGTCGAATACCTCGATTGCAACTGGAACATATTTCACAAATGATGATGTAACCGAAGGCCGCCGAGTAGCCGTCATCGGAAGCACTGTTGCTACCGACTTATTCCCCGGCAGCAATCCAGTCGGGCAAGTAATGCGATGTGGCGGAATTCCATTCACAATCATCGGAACAACTGAGAAAAAAGGCTCTAACGGATTTCAAGACGGTGACTCACTAGTTGTTGCGCCACTTACTGCAGTTCAACGTTCATTGACAGGTTATAACAACCTTCAATCCATCGTCGTCCAGGCAAAGTCCGCGAAAGTTCAGGATCTCGCGCAAACTGAAATCAATACAATCATGGATAGCCAACACAAAATTAAAAATACGAATAACCGCGATTACCGCACACTGAACCAGGCATCTTTACTACAGACAACATCATCAAGTAACTCTGTATTTACTGTACTACTCGGAATGGTTGCAGCAATTTCCTTGCTCGTCGGAGGAATTGGAATCACAAACATCATGCTTGTAACCGTTATTGAACGAACACGCGAAATTGGTATTCGCAAAGCAATTGGCGCACCAAAGCGCGCAATCATGACCCAATTTTTGATCGAGGCAACGATATTGAGCCTAGTAGGTGGTGTCATAGGCGTTATCGGAGGATTTGCCGGTAGCCATTTCAAGATTGTTGGTGTCCAACCGATAATCATTCCTGCTTCTGTTTTCTTAGCTTTCGGAGTAAGCATCCTTATTGGAGTCTTCTTCGGTGGTTATCCAGCTTCACGTGCAGCATCCCTACGACCAATAGAGGCACTTCGTTATGAGTAATACATGGGTTCCAAGTGATGAAAATGAAAAGTCATCACCAGAGTTCGATCTCTTTGCCCCAAATACTGAAGACAATCTTCAAGAGGTGTTGGCTAAGGGAAGTTACAAGTGGACGAATAAGTACACCGCAGTCTTTGCTCTTGCACTCCTCGTCGTAACAAGTACATCTGCTGGAATTTGGTATGGACATCGTTCAGCATCTAGTGGAACTGGTATTTCAGGGCTAGCAGGCGCTGCTGGATTTGCACGCGCGGGTCGAAATGGTGGATTCGGTGGTGCATCTGCATCTCCAACTGGTGGCGGCGCTGCTGCATTTGCTGGTGGCGGATTTGGTGGCGGGCGTGGAACTCCTGGAGTCGTTGCATCTGTTAAAGGAAAAAGCGTCACAGTAACTTTAGATACTGATCCCGCAACACCGTTGAAAGCTGGCGATAGCGTTTCAGTTCGCAACTCTGGCGGTGGACAAGCACCTGCTGGTGTAGCGCCACAAACTTCATCTAGTTCTTCTAGTTCTTCTAATTCCTCTGGAGCGCCACAAACTCCGGGTGCCTCAGTTCCGTCGGGCGTACCACAAGCAGGAAATGGCGCAGGGCGCGGTGGCGGAATTGCAAGTAATCCAGCGTTTGTTGCATGCCTGAAAAAAGAAGGCGTAACAATTGCAGCCGGTCAAGGTTTTGATCGCACAGATCCAAAAGTTGCTGCAGCATTGCAAACTTGTTTTGCATCAGTTGGCGGGGGATTCGGTGGTGGTACACGCCCACCTGGAGGACCAGCGCCCGCTGCGAGTGCAACGCCTTAATTCATGACTGGATAGGCACTGAGGCGGAGTTTAAAACATCTTCGAAATTCAATACGATGCTGACTATGAAACGCCTTGCGCCTCTTCTAGCAACAATGCTCCTTTTTACCTTTGGAAACTTGTCAAAGGCAACAAGTTTTGAAATCGCTGTCGACGAAAGCAAAAAGGCGATGATCGCGATGCAAGCGTGCTCAGATCCCGTGCAAATGGACTGCATTGAAAAAGTCACCGTTACGCACGCCGATGGATCTTCTAAAGAAGCAACACTAACTTTTGGTGCATTGAATAACACTCAAGGAATGGGTGCAGAGAGATATGAAAATCAAAAAATCACAGTTCATTACGAATCGGACAGATTAGGTGGTCCGGCCAGCACTACAGACGTTTATGT
>CAIMSI010000086.1 GCA_903844115.1 uncultured Actinomycetes bacterium | reverse complement strand
GATCGAGTATGCGGGCATCTCAAGTGACGCAGTATCGACGCGTGTAATTGCGCCAGTAAAACTTTATGCACAGGGTGGATTTCTCTATGTTGAGGCGATTTCTCATCAAGGCGATGAAATAAGGAATTTTCGTCTAGATCGAATCACGACTCTAGTCCAGAAGGAGATCGTTCATCGTGAATTTGTTTCTACAAATCAAAAAAGTGTTTCAGTTGATTTTGAAGTCCAAGTTCTTATCCCAAGAGATGCAGTTCTTTTTCTGGAAAAGAACCAAACAATCATCAAGTCAGTTGAAGATGTTGGTGGAATGAGAAAAGTACATTTTTTGGTGTCACAGACGAAATGGTTAATCAGGGCCCTTGCCTCCATCGATGGCGAAGTCCTCATACTCCACCCTGAATCTTTTGCTGTTGAATTCAATGCTTTGGCTAAAAGTTGCCTTAATGGCTACAAATTGAGCTAGTGGTAGGCTTGGAATTCAATCGCGGGTATTAAAGAACTATATAGAGAGCTAAATCAGGGAAATATCTTAGAGAAACATCTTAGAGAGATACTGGAGGAATCATGGGCGAGCTACGACCTTGGCACATAATTGTAGTTGCAATCGTTTTTGTTATCTTATTTGGAGCTAAGCGCCTTCCTGACTCTGCAAAATCAGTTGCCCGTTCACTTAAAATCTTCAAATCTGAACTTAAGGATGAGAACGAGGGTAAATCGGGAAAAGATTCTCAAAACTAAGCGCAGCTTGGACAGAGTCTTCCTAGTGCATCTAACGTGATTAATCGTGACTGACCAAAAGCCGCCTAGTCAACAAGGAACCATGTCACTGCTCGAGCATTTTCGGGAGTTGCGCACACGGTTATTTAAATCTGCTTTAGGGATTCTTGTAGGGGGAGTAGCGGGTTGGATTTTCTATGATCGGATTGTGCAGACTCTTTCCCATCCGATATGCAAACTCAAGTTGGGAGCGACTTCGCCTACGCACGCTTGCGGTTCTTTGTATGTAAATGGAGTCTTGGGTCCACTTAATCTCAAAATAAGCGTCTCAATCTTCGTCGGAATAATCTTGTCAGCGCCAGTCTGGATTTATCAGTTATGGGCCTTCGTGTCGCCAGCTCTTAAAAAGCGGGAGAAGCGCTACTCGCTACTCTTTATTTTCTTAGCAACTCCTTTTTTCACAGTTGGTGTTTGGTTTGGCTATTGGTTATTGCCTATAGCAATAAAGCAGATCATGGGACTGACTCCATCGAATTTGAGCAATTTGATCCGATTCGATGAGTATTTAATATTTGTCTTGAAACTGCTTCTCGTGTTTGGAATTGCATTCGAGTTGCCAATATTTCTTCTAGCGCTAAATTTCATGAATATAGTATCGGGTAAGGCGATGTTGCGGCCGTGGAGATATGTGGTTTTTGGGATCACGGTTTTTTCAGCAATATTTGTTCCTACGGGTGACCCATTCACGATGCTCCTATTAGCAATTCCTATGTGGTTCTTCTACTTGGCAGCTGCTTTTATAGGAATCTTCCACGACAGAGGTTGGAAGTTGAAGAAGTCATGAACATCGCGTTAGTTGTTAACCCAATCTCCGGTGGTGGCAAGGGTCGCAAGATGGGAGAGTCGATAGCGCGTGAATTAACCGCTCGCGGGATACAGTTCACATTGGTGCGCGAAAGCAGTTCGGCTGATACTTTAATTTGCCTCAAGAGAATTGCAGAGAGCACCCCTTTCACGCTGATTTTAGGCGTAGGAGGAGATGGCTTAGCTCATCTTCTATTTCCCAAAGCAATTGAAATGCAGATTCCCATTTTCATTGCTCCAGCCGGCACGGGTAATGATTTTGCACGTTCGACAGGGACTTTTGGTCTGAACGCGGTGAATGTTGTGAATGCAATTCTTCAAGAAGAACCCGTTCTCATAGATATGGGTTTAGCAGAACGCGGTGATGAGAGAATCTGGTTTGGGCAGGTCCTCAGCACGGGATTTGATTCTCTGGTTAATGAACGCGCAAACGCATACAAAGTAATTCGCGGCAAAATAAAATACATAATTGCCACCGCAAGAGAATTACCGTTTTTTGTTCCGCGGACCTACAAGATGACTATAGATGAAACGGTGATCGAAACTGGGGCAATGCTGGTCGCTATTGCTAATGGAAGAAGTTACGGCGGGGGAATGCAGGTGTGCCCAGATGCAGACCTTCAGGATGGCCTATTCGACGTCCTGCTACTCAAACCTATTCCAGTGCGTGAATTTGTCCGCGTCTTCCCGAAAGTTTTTTCTGGTAAGCACGTTTCTCACCCCGCTGTTGAAATTCGTCGCGCTAAGAGTGTCACCTTGGATTCAAACGCTATTGCGTACGCTGATGGAGAGCGTATAGGGAGCTTGCCAATCAAGGTCACTAATAAGCCAAATGCCATGCTGACGTGGGTACTGTGAAAGAGTTAACGCCTTCGGAGAAACTCGCAGCGTCTAAAGAGCGCATGAAATTTGTCAAAGTACGTGCGTTTGCCGAAACCTATTCTTTTCCGTTTGACGAATTTCAAACAAAGGCCTGCCAATTTCTCGAAGAAGGTCACGGGGTACTCGTGGCGGCGCCTACTGGTGCGGGAAAAACAATCGTGGGTGAGTTCGCTGCTTATCTTGCCTTGGCAACAGGGCGTCGCTGTTTTTATACCGCGCCGATAAAAGCACTTTCAAATCAAAAGTATCAGGATCTTAAAGCGATGTTTGGTGAAGATAAGGTCGGGCTACTAACTGGCGACACCAACATTAATTCGGAGGCTGCCGTTGTTGTCATGACGACTGAAGTTCTACGCAATATGTTGTACGCATCGCCACAAGCACTTCATGATCTTGGTTTTGTTGTCATGGATGAGGTTCATTATCTTGCTGATCGATTCAGAGGCGCCGTGTGGGAAGAAGTTCTGATTCATCTTCCCGATAGCGTCCAAGTTGTCTCACTTTCGGCGACTGTTTCAAATGCAGAAGAGTTTGGGGACTGGCTACAGGCTGTTCGAGGAAGCACCGAGGTCGTGTTGTCAGAGACCAGACCTGTTCCTCTTTATCAACATGTTCTTTTTGGGAATCGTTTGTTGGATCTTTTTGGAAGTGATGGAAAGGTCAATCCTGAGATTCTCGTTCTGGAAAAAGAAGCTGCACGAAAAGTACGTGTGAGCTACCAGAGTAAGGGACATAAATCTTCACGTGAATGGCGTAAGCCGGAAAGTTTCCAGCAAGGATCTAAGCAATTAGGACGGGCTGAAGTGATCGACAAACTCAATAGAGAGGGAATGCTTCCGGCAATCACCTTCATATTCTCGCGCGCAGCTTGCGCAGCGGCTGTTAAGCAGTGCGTTGATGCTGGACTTGTTCTCACGAATTCGGAGGAGAGAAGCGCCATTCGCGAGGTTGCTTTTGCAAAGACAAATCATATTCCAGAGGAAGATCTAAGCGTTCTAGGTTTTCACGAATGGCTAGATGCTCTTGAAAAGGGAATAGCCGCACACCACGCAGGAATGCTCCCAACTTTTAAGGAAGTTGTGGAGGAACTCTTCCAAAGAGGATTGGTACGCGCAATCTTTGCCACCGAAACCCTCGCACTTGGAATCAACATGCCAGCTAGGACTGTAGTTTTAGAAAAGTTAAGCAAATGGAATGGTGAAGCGCATGTGACCATTACTCCAGGTGAATTCACTCAGCTTACGGGTCGGGCCGGTCGCCGTGGAATTGATATCGAAGGAAATGCAGTTGTCTTATGGAACCGAGATACAGATTCTTCTTCGTTAGCTGGTCTAGCTTCCACGCGAACTTACCCGCTTCGCAGTAGTTTTAAACCAACTTACAACATGACCATAAATCTTATTTCTCAACTTGGAGCGCAACGAGCCCGAACCTCACTCGAAGCTTCTTTTGCTCAATATCAAGCCGATAAAGCAGTTGTTGGATTATCACGACAAATACATAAAAACGAGGAAGCGATCGAACAATTGCGCGAGAGTGTTTCTTGCCATCTGGGTGACTTCCTCGCTTATACGCAGATCAAGGAAGAGTTACGAGATTTAGAGAAATCATTATCAAAAAATTCCAAGAAAAAGCGTGCGCTAGCCGAACTTAGAATCATTGAGCTTCGGCGCGAACTTCGAGCACATCCCAGCCATGGCTGCGCCGATCGCGAGAAACATGCCCGGTTGGCAGATAGAGCTTCCAGATTGATACGGGAAAACCGAGGCTTGCAGGAGCGTGTTAGTAACCGAACCGATGTGATTGCTCGTAGATTTGATTTAGTGCAAATAATGCTCAAGGAGCTTGGCTATCTGGAAGCAAACACTATTACGCCTCCAGGCCGACTACTTGCAAAAATTTATGGTGAAACCGATCTTCTTATTAGTGAGTTGGTGCGTAAAGAGATTCTTATAGGTCTCAATGCAAGTGAACTTGTATCTGTTTTATCCTCTTTGGTATATGAGGCGAGGAGAGATGAAAGTCCAAAAATTCCGCACGGGAAAATTCAAGATGTATTAAGCCAAATGGTTGGTGTTTGGCATGACCTACATGAACGCGAACTAGATTTGGGCCTAGAGCCTATGCGCGAACCAGACCTTGGTTTTTGCTTTTCGTCTTATCGTTGGGCGAGTGGTCATTCTCTATCGTCTATTGTGAAGGGCACCGACATGACGGTCGGCGACTTCGTTCGATCGATGAAACAGATTATTGATTTATTGCGACAACTTGGAAATGCAACGCGCGAACTTGCCCCAATCGTTGAAGAAGCACTCAAACGCGTCGATAGGGGAGTAGTTACTTATGCGGGGGTAGTTGGATGACATTGATGCTTTTGGATAGTGCCTCTCTTTGGTATCGCGCATATTATGGAATGCCGGATACGCTGGTGAGCAAGGACGGTACACCCGTGCATGCAATTCGTGGTTTTCTAGATATGAGCGCGCGTTTGGTATCTCAATACAAACCTAAAAGGATTGTTGCCTGCCTTGATGGTGACTGGCGACCTTCGTGGAGAGTAGAACTATTTCCTGAATATAAAGCTAATCGCGTTGATGATGAGGGGTTGGAGGAAGAAGAGCCTGAAACACTCACTCCACAGATTCCAATTTTGCTAGACCTATTAGATGCGATGGGCATTCCGATCGTGGGGGCTGATGATTATGAAGCAGATGATGTGATTGCTACATACAGTGTGAAGGAACCAGGACCCACTCTGATTGTTACCGGTGACCGAGACCTCTTTCAATTAGTAGATGACAAACGCAAAGTGAAAGTTATTTATCTTGCTAAAGGAATTTCCAATCATGATTTGGTTGATATCAAGTGGATTGCAAACAAATATGCAATTCCGGGGGAGAGGTACGCTCTCTTCGCCATGATTCGTGGTGATGCCTCTGATGGTTTACCTGGCATAAAAGGAATCGGTGAAAAAGGCGCTGCCGTAATAGCGAACGCATATTCGTCTATAGACGGTGTGATGAAAGCGGCGCAAAGTGATGATCCCAATTTGCCGAATCCGCTGCGCAAAAAATTGCTAGCGGATACAAAGTACGCGGGGATAGCGCAGACATTGGTCCACTGTGCACTTGATGTCCCTACTCCAGAATTAGATCTCGCAATCCCGAAAAATCCGGCAGATCTAAATCGAATCTATCAATTAAAGGAAGAGCACAATCTTGGAGCAAGCGTCGATCGCCTTATTGCGGCGCTCGGATGGTGATATAGATTATGTCAACTAAAGTACTCATATGTATTCCTACATATAACGAATCTGAAAACATTGTTGAAATTCTCAATCGATTGAACGTGGTGATTGATGCAATCCAATCCGGATATCTTTTTACAATTCTTGTCATAGATGACAATTCGCCAGATGAGACCGCAAATCTTGTTGCTAGCAAAAACTTAAATAGAGTTGAAATTCTGAATAGGCCTCAAAAAGCTGGGCTAGGACCGGCATATTTAGCCGGTTTTGATTGGGGAATGCAAAGAGATTTCGAAATATTTGTCGAATTCGACGCTGATGGGAGTCACCAACCCGAAGAATTGCCGTCGTTGTTGGACGCTTTCCTAGGGTGTGATCTAGTAATTGGAACAAGGTGGATGCCGGGCGGGAAAGTCGTTAATTGGCCGCTCAGTCGCAGACTTATCTCCCGAATAGGGACCAAATATGCACAATCTGTTCTGCGCCTTCCTTATCGCGATTTAACGGGCGGATTTCGGGTATTGAGTCGACGCTGTCTTGAGACTATTCATTTTCGAGATATCGAATCCCTGGGTTACGGCTTTCAAATTGAAATCGCAATGCGAGCACATGAAGCGGGATTGGCGATCGCACAGGTACCAATTACCTTCATTGAGAGAAGCCATGGAGCTTCCAAGATGACGCGAAGAATCGTTATAGAAGCCCTTGCCAAGACGACGAAATGGTCAATTCAGCGTATGTTTAATGCCCGATAATCTACATTATGTTAAGTAAATCTTTACCGACTCAAATCGGCCGCTAGCTCCTCTATCGGCAAGCAGGCACAGACTAGATTCCTGTCCCCGAAGACTCCATCGATACGCCCTGTAGTAGGCCAATACTTGCCGCTGCGTCCGATATCCGTTGGGATTCCACTTGGATAGGCAGCCGTAGAACGCGCGTATTTTCGCTCCCAATCACTTCTTAAAAGATCGGCATCTGTATGAGGGGCAAATCGCAATGGGGACTCTTCCACTGTCAGTTCGCCTTTTTCGATATCCGCAATTTCAGCTCTTATGGAAATCATCGCCTGGATAAACCGATCTAACTCTGACAAATCTTCAGATTCGGTAGGTTCCACCATAAAAGTACCTGCGACTGGGAAGCTCATCGTTGGAGCATGAAATCCATGGTCCATTAATCGCTTGGCTATATCGTCCACACTTACACCTGTTCGCTTTGTGATTTCTCGCAGATCCAAAATACATTCATGCGCCACAAAACCATTCTCGCCTTTATAGAGAACTGGATAATGAGCATCCAACTTTGCAGCGATGTAATTTGCAGAAAGGATTGCAACTTGAGTGGCTCGGGTTAGCCCTTCCCCACCCATCATTCGAATATACATCCAAGAAATTGGCAAAATGCTTGCCGAACCATAAGGCGCTGAACTTACGGCTCCTGGTCCAGTTGAAGGGCCTGCTTCATCGTCCATTGGATGATTCGGTAAAAATGGTGCTAAATGTGACTTAGAGATAACTGGGCCTACTCCCGGTCCCCCACCGCCATGTGGAATGCAAAATGTTTTATGTAGATTAAGGTGAGATACATCGGCGCCAAATTTTCCAGGTTGCGCCAAACCAACCAGAGCGTTCAAGTTTGCTCCGTCAACATAAACCTGACCGCCAGCATCATGCACTAATCCGCATATTTGCGTAATTTCTGTTTCAAAAACTCCATGCGTTGAAGGATAAGTAACCATCAAGCAAGCCAACGTCTGGGAATGGGTGGCGATCTTTTCTTTTAGGTCTTCAAGTGAGACGTTACCACTTTCATCGCATGCAATAACAACAACCTTCATCCCAGCCATGACCGCTGAAGCTGCGTTCGTGCCGTGAGCACTTGATGGAATCAAGCAAATATCTCTATTTTGCTCTCCACGTGAATCCAGATAATTGCGAATAGCCAGAAGTCCAGCGAACTCCCCTTGTGAACCTGCATTTGGTTGCAGCGACACCGCGTCGTAACCAGTGATATCAATGAGCCATTTGCTGAGTTGGGCGATCATTTCTCGTATACCGGTTGTCTGCTCTTTTGGTGCAAACGGATGCAAGGATGAAAATTCAGGCCAAGTCACTGGAATCATTTCTGATGTGGCGTTAAGTTTCATAGTACAAGAACCAAGTGGAATCATCGAACGATCGAGTGCTAAATCTCTATCTGAAAGTGTGCGAATGTAGCGCAACATTCCTGTTTCGGAATGATGATCATTGAATAGAGGATGAGATAGAAACGCGCTTGCTCGCTTTACCTCGCTAGGGATTACCACTTCCCCACTATTCAAACTAGCGCCGAAAAATTGAGCAATCTGGTGTAATTCTGAATCCGTAACTGTTTCATCGAGGGAGATGCCGATTCCTTGATCTTCAATGTTTCTGAAGTTAAAACCTGGAGTCTTGATTGGTTTTGTCTTCACAACGAATGTGTCAAAGATTTCACCTTCTGTGACTTCGCATCCAGCAGCTTTTATAGCGTTGCGCAGTGCGTGCGCATTATTACGTACACGTTTTGCAATCTGCGTGAGACCAGCTGGTCCATGCCACATTGCATAGAACGCACTCATCACCGCAAGAAGAACTTGGGCGGTACATATGTTTGACGTAGCTTTGTCACGTCTAATATGTTGCTCGCGAGTTTGCAGCGCTAGACGAAAACCAGGATTTCCATGCACGTCGATACTTTGTCCTACCAATCGACCTGGGATGCCACGTTCTAGGCCAGAACGAACCGACATAAAGCCTGCGTGTGGACCCCCAAATCCCATAGGGACACCAAAACGTTGCGCCGAACCAATTGCGATATCTGCGCCCATCTCCCCTGGAGTTTTATAGAGAGTAAGTGCCAATAAATCACATGCAACAATTGCTAGGGCGCCAGCACTCCGCGCGAATCTCACCATATCATCGAGATTTTGAACGCTACCGTATGTTGAAATAGCTGAACCAATGACACCAAAAACTTCCTTACCAATTGTTGCCAAAGACGCCCCATCCACGGCGCTTTCAATAACTTCAATCTTCAGCGGTTTAGCCCTCGTGTCGATAACAGCCTTTATATGTGGATGTAAATTTTTATCAATGACAAACACGGCTGCATCTGAGCCAGTCCACTGTCTACGCGCTAGCGTCATGGATTCAGCTGCTGCTGTTGCTTCATCCAACATTGAAGCATTTGAAATTGGAAGATCAGTTAAATCTGAAACAGCAGTTTGAAAAGCAAAGATTGCCTCTAATCGACCTTGACTTATTTCAGGCTGGTATGGCGTATATGCGGTGTACCAAGCAGGACTCTCCAGAATGTTACGAAGGACAACAGGTGGTGTGATTGTGCCGTAATACCCGATTCCAATGAGTGAACGAGTGACTTCATTCTTCTTGGCCAATTTACGCAACTCTGCAACTGCAGCTTCTTCTGAGATTGCACTTGGTAAAAATTTAGCTAAAGTTCCGCCCATCTCGATGGAACGAGGTACTACTTTCGAAATAAAGGTCTCAAGGTCTTTTTCGCCAATGTCTTTGAGCATCCCATCAACCTGCATTTGATCAGGACCAATATGACGATCCACAAAAGCACTTCGAACCGAATGCGATGAGTTCAAAACTCCCCCTAAGCCAGTGCGCTTCTAGAAGCGACGAGGAGGCTAGATTATTAGGGTTTAAGCCCCTTTACGGCCTCTACGCTCCGATAATTCATCTAAAGTGAGATTTGCAACAAGACTTCCATCGATGGAACTCTCACCCTGCAGTGTTGCGAGGGAGCCCTCTACTTCAGTCCAAACCTTGCTAATCGCTATTCCAAAAACACCTTGGCCGCCTTGGAGAAGATCAATGATGTCATCAGCACTTGCGCATTCATAGATTGAAGATCCATCGCTCATAAGGGTCATGCTTTCCAGCTCAGTGATACCACTCTTACGAAGATGTTCAACCGCCGTTCGGATGTTCTGCAATGAAACACCAGTATCCAAAAGTCGCTTAACTATCTTCAAAACAAGTATGTCGCGAAACCCATAAAGACGCTGAGAGCCTGAACCAGTAGCACTTTTAATACTTGGTTCAACTAGCCCTGTTCTCGCCCAATAATCCAACTGACGATACGTGATGCCCGCTGCAACGCATGCAGTGGCCCCGCGATATCCAACGTGTTGCTCACTTGCAGGGAGGGATGAATCAGTCATGGGGAACTCACTTCTACGGGGAATGTGTGAAGTCTAGGTTGAGAGTTCTGTGAGAACAAGAACCGACACGCCAAACCCTTAACCCACCCTTGAGAGTCCATTTTCGGGCCTTTCTTAACGCCCTCGGCCCTTGAACACATAAATGGGCCCTACCCCGCGAAGTCTTCTGGGTTAATGTGGTCCAAAAATTCCTTGAACTTCTCGACCTCATCATCTGATTGGTCTGGGATCTCAATGCCTGCGGCGGCAAATAAGTCTTCCGTTGCAAACATCGGAGTGCCCATACGAAGTCCAATGGCCAGCGCATCGCTCGGCCTAGCTGAGATGATTTTGCCCCCGCTGAAATGCAGCTCAGCATAAAAAATACCATCTTTCACTTGCGTCAAATGAATAGTCTCGAGAGGTAATGACACTGCTTCTATAACCTGCTGCATCAAATCATGCGTGAGAGGTCGTGGTGGTTTAACGCCTTGCTGGGCAAAAGCTATTGCCGTGGCCTCAACAGCGCCAACCCATATCGGTAGATAACGCACTCCGTCTGTTTCGCGGACCAAGACAATCGGCTGATTGGAAGGCATCTCGACTCGAACACCAATAACTTCAATTGGGTGCAACGTTGTCATAATTTTGTTGTATCCCTCATTTTGCCCGCTTGCATTCAGATAACTGATTATTACTTATTACTTATTTAGTATTTATTTAGTGCTTATTTAGTGCGGTGCAGACCCGCGCGCACCAAAGACGCGTGAAGTCTTACGGAAAGTGAAGCGAGCTCGTTGGCAACTTCTTCAGCCCTCGCTTTTGAATCCGAACCTTTTTGACGCAACAAAGGAGTAATCACTTGTTCTACAAGTCCAACCTCGCGGTCGGCTGCGGATTTAAATGAGCGAAGATGTCGCGGCTCAATTCCAAATGCGGCAATCTCGGCCACAGTACGACAGACAGCTAGGGCATCGGCGTCATAATGACGGCCCTTCAATTCCACAAGACCATAAGTTTCTAGCTCGACAAGCACTTGCTCGCCTAACTGGGCTGATTGCAAAAGTTCTTCGCGGCTCAAACGAAGTTCACTCTCTTGAGCAAAATGAGATGGTGCGAACTCACCATCCACAGTCGCTAAGCGAGGCCCTGCTACTCCCCCTGCCTGTGGAGCGGGAACAAGTCCTCGATCCATAGCATCGAGATTTTCTTTAATAACTCGCAAAGGCAAATATTGATCGCGCTGTGCTTGCAATACATAACGCAGTCTTTCTAGGTCCGTCGCAGTGAATTTGCGATATCCAGAAGGAGTTCGCTGTGGATCTATTAGACCCTCGGATTCGAGAAAACGAATCTTAGAAATAGTGATGTCTGAAAACTCGGGACGCAGCTTTCCTAACACTTCTCCGATGCTCAAATAGGCACGGGCTGGAACACTCATGAATTAGCCTTTCCTCTGAAGAAGATAAAACGAAACTTTCCAATTTGAATCTGATCGCCGTGCTTCAGAGAAATGGAATCAACTGAAACAGCATTTACATAAGTGCCATTTAGACTCTTGGAGTCTTCCAGAATGAATTCACCATTTTTGACCGTTAGCTCGGCATGCTTCCTGGATACAGTCACATCATCAAGTGAAATGTCTGAACCAGTCTCGCGACCTATACGTGCTGTTTCTGCATTGAGGAGAAAACGAAAACCTTTTGAAGGGCCGCTCACTCCTATTAGCATTGCTTTTTCTGGGGAAAGTTCCGAAATAATTGCTGTTTCTTCTGGGGAAAGTTTCTCAAGTACAGCATCAAGATGTGTACTTCCAGGAACTGGTCGAAGTTGTGAAAGATGAATAGTTGAGGTGAGGTCAGTGGGCGAATCTTTAGAAGTATTCACTTTCTTCCCTTCAGCTCTTCAGGTCTACTAGAGGCTGACACTATTCAAGGTAGAGGGGCTGGTCAAGCCAGCTGGTAAGACTGATAAATCCTGGTAAATCCTGGTAAATCCTGCTAAATCCTGGTCGAGTCTCTTCTCGTTCTATGCCGTGAGCTGTGAGTACTCATCGGGAGTTAACAACGCCTCTGTAATTTGAACACTACCTATTTCAGCGATCCAACCCTCACCATACGGGTCGGAGTTGATCAATTCCGGATTGCTCTCAAGTTTTTCATTGACACGAAGGACAGTTCCTCCAACCGGGGCATAAATTTCCGAAACGCTCTTTGTCGATTCCACTTCACCGCACACCGAACCGCCAATTACGGAAGCGTTTAGTTTTGGTAGCTGAATATAGACGATGTCGCCGAGTGCACTTTGCGCATAATCGGTGATTCCAATTCGCACAGTACCGTCCGGATTCTCAAGAACCCATTCATGTTCTTTTGTGTACTTAACATTTGCGGGAGTCTGAGACATTAATTGCCTTTCGGTTTTGCAGGGACTCGGAGAGCATCGGAACTGTATTGCAGCGCCGTGAATAGGTAAAGTCCTATCCCCCATAACGCGAAAGCCCAGCCTACAACGTGAGTAATCGCTCCGATGCCGCTCTTTGCGCTGAGCAATAGGAACGGGAAAGCATAAAGGAGATTAAATGTGGCAGCCTTTCCAAGAAAGGTCACCTCAAATAGCTCACCGGTCCGAGATTTCTTTATAGCAAGAACTACAGCCATCCAAAGATCTCTAGCGACAAGTAAGAAAACCATCCACCACGGGATAACACCCCGAATCGCAAGTGCCACCACTGTTGCTGCGATATAGGCGCGATCAATTGCAGGGTCTAAAGCAGCTCCCAATTTTGTTTCCTGGTGCAGCAGCCTCGCTAACTTTCCATCGAAATAGTCCGTCAGCGCACCGGCAGTTAGAACAGCGAAACTCCAACCGGCAGAATGTCTGCTCAAATACAACCAAAGAAAAAGTGGGATACCTAGTGCTCGTATGAAAGTAAGGAGGTTTGGG
>CAIMSI010000085.1 GCA_903844115.1 uncultured Actinomycetes bacterium | reverse complement strand
TGCAACACGCTCTTGCGCCATCGTGTCGCGATCGCGAATTGTCACCGCGTGATCTTCAAGAGTTTCAAAGTCAACGGTGATGCAATATGGCGTACCGATTTCATCTTGGCGACGATAGCGACGGCCAATGGCTCCAGCATCATCAAAATCAATATTCCAATTCTTGCGAAGCTCCATCGCCAAATCACGAGCTTTTGGAGAGAGGTCTGCGTTACGAGAAAGTGGAAGAACAGCAACCTTGATTGGTGCAAGGCGGTAATCCAACTTCATCACAGCGCGCTTTTCCATTTCACCCTTTGAATTTGGTGCTTCATCTTCTGTGTATGCATCCATCATGAAAGTAAGTGCGCAACGATCCACACCTGCCGCAGGTTCGATAACAAATGGAACCCAGCGCTCATTTTTCTCTTGATCAAACCAAGAGAGATCCTTGCCAGAGGCCTTTGAATGCGCATTCAAATCAAAATCGGTACGCGATGCAATTCCCTCGAGCTCGCCCCATTCTGTTCCAGCAAATTCAAACTTGTATTCAATATCTACTGTGCGCTTTGAGTAATGAGAAAGCTTTTCTTTTGGATGCTCGAACAAACGCAAACGATCCGGGTTGATTCCAAGATCTTTATACCAAGCAAGACGAGTGTCGATCCAATATTGGTGCCAATCCTCATCGGTACCAGGAACAACGAAGAATTCCATTTCCATCTGCTCAAATTCGCGAGTACGGAAAATAAAATTGCCTGGTGTGATTTCGTTACGGAATGACTTTCCAATCTGGCCGATACCAAATGGTGGCTTCTTTCGTGAAGTAGATGCCACGTTATCAAAATTAATGAAGATGCCTTGCGCAGTTTCTGGGCGAAGGTAGGCCAATCCAGATTCATCTTCGACGGCGCCAAGGTAAGTCTTCAATAGACCAGAGAATTGCTTTGGTTGTGTGAACTTTCCTTTGTTTCCGCAGTTTGGACAATTAACTTCATCCATCGATGCTGGGGCTTTTCCGTGCTTTGCTTCGTAAGCTTCTTCCAAATGATCAGCGCGATAGCGCTTGTGGCACTCGGTACATTCAGTTAATGGATCAGTAAATGTTTCTACGTGGCCAGAGGCCGCCCAAACTTCGCGAGCCAAGATGACGCATGAATCCAATCCAACAACATCTTCACGTCCCTGAACCATGTACTTCCACCATTGGCGCTTGACGTTATTTTTCAGTTCAACACCGAGTGGGCCGTAATCCCATGACGCGCGCAATCCGCCGTAAATTTCAGATGATGGGTAGACAAATCCACGTCGCTTGGCGAGTTGGACGATATTTTCTAAACGATCTGCGGCCATTGTGATTCCCCTTTGTCCGGCTGGCTGTCGGCTGCTGCTTTCTTGCTGGTCGCAAGAGCCCTAATTATAGACGCCCGATACACTTTCCACATGCTCGCAATCATCCTTGCCGCTCTCACAGTGGGGGCCACCACAGTCGGTGGAATTGTCGCGCTCAAATCCAAGGATCGCTTTCACCTAGTTCTTGGCCTATCTGCCGGACTATTGCTCGGTCTTGTAGCTTTTGATTTGTTGCCCGAAGTCTTCGCAAACGCAACAAAGATGGTCAACGGAAAAATTGCGGGTGTATCACTTGCTTTTCTTGCAGGCTTTCTAGTGCTCCACTTTATTGAAGAATATTTTGGCGGACATGAACCTGCAGATTCAGATTATGAACACGATCATTCTCATTACGGAAATATTGCCGGCGGCTTTGGCGCACTTGCTATGGCTGTACACGTGTTTCTCGATGGCATTGCTCTCGGCGTAGCTTTCCACGTCAGCAACAAATTAGGTCTTGCGATCTTCTTCGCACTTCTTGTTCACGCATTTAGCGATGGTCTCAATACAGTGGCGATGCTTAAAAAAACTGGTCACTGGAGTAAAGCTGCAACTTACCTTCTTCTACTGGATGCAATCGCCCGAATTGGTGGCGCAGCTCTTGGTAATTCAATTCATCCATCCCCTGGATGGCTTGCAATCTATTTAGCGTTTTTCTCTGGAATTATTATTTATATCGCGACTTCTCATATTTTGCCTGAGGCACATTCCAATCATCCATCGCGCGTGACTATGTTAACGACAATGGCTGGTGTTGCAGTGATGTTCGGAGTCGTAACTCTTCTATAAAAGGGCAGTCAAGCTTTGCCGAACCGGCGGTCTCGTTCTCCATATATTGCAATCGCATCCCACAAGGTCTTTCGAGTGACATCTGGCCATAAGACATCCATAAAAATCATCTCAGCATAGACGCTCTGCCATGGCAAAAAATTGCTTGTGCGTTGTTCTCCGGAGGAACGCAAGAAAAGATCTACATCACTCATTCCTGGGTTGTACAAGTATTTGGAAAATAACTTTTCATTGATCTGATCAGGCTTGATTTTCTTCTTAGCAATATCCACAGCTATCTTTGTAGTTGCATCAACAATTTCAGACCGGCCACCATAATTCACACACATATTGAGAGTGAATTTCTTATTCTTTTTTGTGAGCTCTTCGGCCTCTAGCAACTCATCTAAAACACTTTTCCATAAACGCTTTTCTTTGCCAACCCAACGAATACGAACACCCATCTCGTTCATCTGATCACGACGGCGCCGGATTACCTCGCGATTAAATCCCATAAGAAATTTCACTTCATCGGGGCTGCGCTTCCAATTTTCGGTACTAAATGCATATGCGCTTAACTCTTTAACACCGACTTCAAGGGCGCCTTCGACCATATCAAAAAGTGCTGCTTCACCAGCTTCGTGCCCGGCAGTACGTGGAAGCCCACGTTTCTTTGCCCAGCGACCGTTTCCATCCATCACAACTGCAACGTGATCAGGAACGCTTCCCTTCGGAAATTTAGGCGCCTTCATGTAGCAATTCTTTCAGCAATCGTCCGTTCAACCAAGGGCAGACTTCGAAGTCCTCTTTCCAAATGCCATTGTAGGTATGCGGCAATCAGGCCGGATGCTTCGCGCTGGTGGCGCAATTGTGAATCCACAGCCAAATCCCAATCACTGGAAAGTAATTGCTGCATCAAAGCAAGAGTTTCTGGAGCCGGTGTTGCTGCAGCCGATGGACGACATGTATCACAAACCGAACCTCCACCAACGAGTGAAAAATAGCGGTGAGGTCCAGGTAAATCGCATACTGAACAATTGAGCAGCGCTGGTGCGTAACCTGCAACGGCAAGTGAGCGTAATAAGAATGCATCTAATATCAGTGAGGAATCATAAGTTTCATATGCCAACGCCTTCAGTGCGCCAACTAACAATAAGTATTGCTGCAAAGCTGGCTCGTGTTCATGGGTTGTGAAACGCTCGGCTGCTTCTAATATCGCACTTGCAATAGTCCACTTTTGATAATCCTCAGATAGCCGGTCACCAAAATGTTCAATCGAAACGGCTTGCGTTACGGTATCAAGTGACTTTCCTGTATATAACTGAAGGTCCACATGCGATGTTGGTTCTAAGCGCGCACCCCATCGCGATTTTGTGCGACGAACACCTTTTGCAACAGCTTTAATGAGTCCATGCTCGCGAGTAAAGAGGGTAATAATGCGATCGGCTTCGCCCAACTTCTGGGTACGCAAGACAATTGCTTGATCGCGATATGTGGCCACGGTCAGACCGTAGCGGGAGTCTTCACCCTTAAGCCTCTATTAACCGCCGACACGACGGCTTTTAGCGAAGCAGTTGTTGTGGATGGGTCAATTCCCACACCCCAGAAAGTCTTGCCAGCAACTTCGCATTCCAGATAAGCCGCCGCCTTAGCATCGCCACCTGCAGAAAGTGCGTGCTCGTAGTAATCCAAAACACGAACATCAAGGTCAGGACTATATGCATTTAAAATATTGAGGAACGCTGCGATTGGTCCGTTACCAACGCCAGCAAGCTTTTGAATTTCATTAGAGTCTGAAAGTTCAATTTGTAGGCGCGTATCAGCATCCATTTCACCGCTTTGAGAAAGTGACTTCAATTTGAATTGACCCCAAGGCTTTGTCTTTGAAGGCAAATACTCATCTTCGAAAATTTCCCATAATTGAGTAGGTGAAACTTCTCCACCATCCGCATCAGTTTTCGCCTGAACAACTTGGCTAAATTCAATTTGCAAACGACGTGGAAGATCAAGATGATGTTCTGTCTTCATCAAATATGCAACGCCACCCTTGCCTGATTGTGAGTTCACGCGAATAACTGCTTCATATGAACGACCGATATCAAGTGGGTCAATGGGAAGATAAGGAACGGCCCATAGCTGATCTTTTACTTCTTTACCCGCTGCTTTTGCGTCACGCTCGAGATGATCAAATCCCTTTTTAATTGCATCTTGGTGTGAACCAGAGAATGCTGTAAATACAAGATCTCCGCCATAAGGATGACGCTCAGGCACGCGAAGTTGATTGCAATATTCAACTGTGCGGCGAACTTCTTCGATGTCAGAGAAATCAATATGCGGATCTACACCTTGACTGAACATATTCAAACCGAGCGTGACAAGACAAACATTTCCTGTGCGCTCACCATTTCCAAAAAGAGTTCCTTCGATTCGATCGGCCCCAGCAAGGTAACCAAGTTCAGCAGCCGCAACTCCAGTTCCACGATCGTTGTGTGGATGAAGAGAGAGAATGACAGAATCGCGATACTTAAGATTGCGATGCATCCATTCGATGGAATCGGCATAAACGTTTGGTGTTGCCATTTCAACTGTTGCAGGAAGATTCATGATGGTCTTCCACTGTGGAGTTGGCTTCCAAATATCGTTGACCGCGTTACAGACCTCAAGGGCGTACTCAAGTTCAGTGCCTGTGTATGACTCTGGTGAATATTCAAATGAAACGAGCGTTCCAGGAACGGTATCGACTAATTCAAGACAAAGTTTTGCGCCATCGGTAGCAATCTTCTTGATGCCTTCTTTATCCAAGCCAAATACAACTCTGCGTTGCAACGTCGATGTGCTGTTATAAAGATGAACGACCGCACTCTTTGAGCCCTTGATAGCTTCATATGTACGACGAATGAGAGATTCGCGCGCCTGAGTCAAGACCTGGATGGTGACGTCATCCGGAATAAGACCTTCATCAATAATCTTGCGAACAAAATCAAAATCCATTTGTGAAGCAGATGGGAATCCAACTTCGATTTCCTTGTAACCCATCTTTACCAAGAGATTAAACATGGTGAGCTTGCGGTGTGGATCCATGGGATCGATCAAAGCTTGATTGCCATCGCGAAGATCAACTGAGCACCACTGGGGCGTCTTTGTGATTTGCTTCGTTGGCCAGGTGCGATCAGTTAAATCAATCGGAATAAAAGGGGCATAGCGATGCACCGGCATGGTCGATGGCTGCTGCTTAGGGAAGTTCATTTGCCCAAAGTTTATCAGGGGCTAGAGAATCGGCAAATATCGGTCTAATTCATACGCCGATACCTGCTTGCGGTATTCCTCCCACTCAGCTTTCTTATTGCGAAGCACATATTCAAATACATCCTCGCCCAGGGTTTCGCGCACAAGAGTGCTGGATTCCATTGCTGCAATCGCTTCATCAAGATTTGCAGGCAGCGGAACACTTCCATCGGATTCAGTAAGTTCGTACTTTCCTTCAATTCCCTTTAGCCCCGCAGCAAGGATCACTGCAAATGCAAGATAAGGATTACAAGCAGAATCTGGTGAGCGAACTTCCACTCGAGTGCTGTTCTCCTTCAGAGGCTTATATGCAGGAATACGAACGAGAGCGCTTCTTGAATTAGTCCCCCACGTGACAGCTGCAGGTGCTTCACCGCCACCATGAATACGCTTATATGAATTCACCCATTGATTTGTAATCAACGTAAATTCACGAGCATGTTTCATGATTCCGGCAATAAATTGGCGGCCGATTGGTGAAAGTGAGAATGGGGCGCCTTCTTGGTGGAACGCGTTTGCTTCCTCTCGGAAAAGTGAGAAGTGCGTATGCATCCCGCTACCCGGATGCTGTGTGAAGGGCTTTGGCATAAAGGATGCGTGCATGCCTTGTTCTAGTGCAACTTCTTTCACGACATGACGAAATGTCATGATGTTATCTGCAGTTGATAAGGCGTCCGCATATCGCAAATCAATTTCCTGTTGTCCAGGAGCACCTTCATGGTGTGAGAATTCAACCGATACGCCCATTGCTTCAAGCATGGTGATTGCATTTCGGCGGAAATCATTTCCTACTGTTGCTGGTGTTTGATCAAAATATCCACCTTGATCGACAGGCACCGGCGCGGTTCCTGATTCTGGTGCATTCTTAAAGAGGAAGAATTCCATTTCAGGGTGTGTGTAGCAGGTGTAACCCATGCTTCCGGCGTGGCTTAGAACTCTTTTCAAAACATTACGTGGATCAGAAGGAGACGGCGTTCCGTCCGGCATAGTGATATCGCAAATCATTCTTGCAGCGCCAGGAAGTTGTGTGCGCCAAGGTAATACGGAAAATGTTGCAGCATCAGGCTTTGCCAACATATCTGATTCACTCAGACGTGCATAACCTTCAATTGCCGATCCATCAAAGCCGATTCCTTCGGCGAATGCGTTATCGAGTTCGGCTGGAGCAATCGCAACGGATTTGAGAAATCCAAGCACATCGGTAAACCACAAACGTACGAACCGGATATTGCGCTCTTCTAAGGTACGAAGGACGAAATCCTCTTGGCGGCTAATATCTTCACTCATGGGCGCAGTCTGCCCGTGCCGTGTTACGCGATTGTTAACAGATTTCTGAGCGTGAGCGTGCGAGAATTGCGCTCATGTCCACAATATTCAGAGCTTCAATCGATACCTCTCTCACTCATTCACTCAACACATGGGGCGTTGGCCATCAACTCATAACTCGGATAGCGGCGCAGGATTTTGTCTACGCAACCCTGGTTTTGGGCGTTATGTGGATTGTGCTTAATTCCCTTAAAGAAGTGAAGCCTTTCGAAACTGTTGCATATATAAAGCACCTTGTTATAGATGGATTCTTTATTCTTGTGGTCCCTGTCGGCCTTACAGCTCTTGTTGCGAAATTGGCCTCACAAGTCCGTGATCGCCCTCGTCCTTTTACGGCGAATACAAATATTCATGAAATCATTTCAAACGTAACAGGAAGCAGCTTCCCTTCGGTTCACGTCGCACTGATGGCTGCAGTGGCTACTGCCATCTATTTACGTAATCGCCAAGCTGGCAACGGAATTATGTGGCTAACTGTTATTTGTGGAATTGCAAAAGTTGCTGCAGGGGTTCACTACCCAACAGATATCATTTTTGGAATTTTTCTCGGCATCGTCATCACGGTCGGAACAAATCGACTTCTGATGCGCCTAATGCGCCTTTAAGGACTAAGATTTACTCATGACAATCACCTACTTCCAAGCAATCCTGACTGGATTTGTCCAAGGTATTACTGAGCTATTTCCTGTTTCAAGCCTTGGCCATGCAGTTCTTCTTCCTGCCTGGATCGGTGGCTCGTGGAGTAAATTCACATCGAACGCTGAATCTCCATATCTCCCTTTTACTGTTTTTCTTCATTTTGCTAGCGCGCTTGCTCTCTTTTGGGTTTTTCGCAAGCGTTGGGTCGAACTCATTGCGGCTGGACTCGGAAGTGCCAAAAGCCGCAAGAGTGAAGCTGGTCGGGTTTTCTGGTTGCTCGTCATCGCAACTATTCCTGTTGGAATAATTGGTTTGGTATTTGAACACGATTTGCGAGTTCTATTCGCAAAACCACTTGCGGCTTCAATTTTCCTCACCATAAACGGTGCAATTTTGTTTTCCGCTGAACGACTCTCGCGTCGTAAAAAGGATCCTGTTACTGGAACTGCCAACCACGAAATTGTCGAACATATCTCCCCTCGCGTTGCCATCACGGTAGGACTTGGTGAATCTCTTGCACTCTTTGCCGGCATCAGCCGATTTGGTGTCACCACTTCAGTAGGACTATTGCGCAAGCTATCTCACGCCGTTGCAGCCGACTTCGCATTCCTCGCCGCGCTACCAGTTATTTTGGCTGCGGCAGTTTATAAAGTTCCTGAGGCTCTCTCATCTCAGTATGCAAGTATGCGCCCACAGATGTTCGTAGGAGCTGCTGTCTCATTTATCGCCACCTATTTCTCAGTCAACTTCTTGGTTCGCTGGTTCAAAACAAGAACTCTTTATCCATTTGCGATTTACTGTTTTGTTATCGGTGCCATTTCAATCCTAAAGTTTGCTTGATTTACAAACCGTGTGCTGCTGCGACTGCAGCGTATTTAACCTTGCCCTCGTGGACATTAAGACCAGGTTCAAAACCAGGAACATCAACCAGCGCCTGCTCCCAGCCCTTATTGGCAAGAGCCAGTGAATACTTCAAGGTCGCATTTGAAAGGGCCGCAGTGGATGTTGCAGGAACTGCTCCGGGCATATTGGCAACACAATAATAAAGTGAATTATGGACTTTGAATGTTGGATCTGCATGTGTAGTTGGCTTTGATCCTTCAAAGCATCCGCCTTGATCAATTGCAACATCAACTAGAACACTGCCTGGTTTCATTTTAGAAACCAACGCATCAGAAACTAATTTCGGCGCAGCTGCTCCAGGAATTAAGACTCCCCCGATAACAAGATCAGCTTGAGTGCAGTACTGCTCAATTGCATAAGCGGAAGAAGCAATCGTCTTGACTTGTCCGTGGAACATTTCATCAATTTCAACTAAACGTTTCAAATTGATATCGAGCAACGTGACATCTGCGCGAAGGCCAATCGCCATTGCTGCAGCAGATACACCCACACTTCCACCACCAAGAATCACAACCTTGCCAGGTGCAACTCCAGGAACGCCGCCAAGCAATACTCCCCGGCCCCCATTGGGCTTCTCAAGTGCCGCAGCGCCAACTTGAATCGACATGCGTCCAGCAACTTCAGACATCGGTGCAAGAAGTGGAAGACCACCACCGGATGTGACTGTCTCGTAAGCAATTGCCGTAATGCCGCTCTTGATGAGCGCGTCGGTGCATTCGCGAGATGCTGCAAGATGTAAATAAGTAAAGAGAACTTGTCCCTTGCGCATGCGATGATATTCAGCAGCAATAGGTTCCTTCACTTTGATAATCAAATCAGCTTTCGCCCAAAGATCATCTGGGTTATCAATTATTTGCGCGCCTGCTTTTACATATTCTTCATCAGTAATTGCAGAACCTACCCCGGCACTCTTTTCGACAAGAACTGTGTGATTTGCTGCCAACGCATGAACCCCGGCTGGAGTTGTGCTAACGCGAAATTCATTATTTTTGATTTCTTTCGGAATACCAATGATCATGCAAAGAGCCTACTACTGCCCAAAGAGCTTTGCGCAAATCTTTGGATGTAAATCACCCCTCATTTGTGCGAAAGATGATGGCGGCCAACCCGCGGCAAATGAGCGACGCAACAATCTTGCGAGCGGATATTTAGAATCATCGTCAAATGCACGCTCAAGTGCGCGTTGTGCGAGTGCGCCATCACCCCGTTCATAACTAGTAACGGCGAACAAAGTTGCGACAGGTGCAACATATCCGTCCGGTGCAATACGCATCAACCAACGCCACATTGACCATAAAGTATCTATATTTTCCTCCGTTGTGATTCCCATCGCGTAATCTCGAACTTGCAAATCATGTAATCGCACGAGAATCAGGGCGATGCGATTTGTATCAGTGCATATTCCTTTCTCTGCAAATTCATCTGCTAGGCCGTTGATTGCAAATGCAGCTTCGCGTTGGCGTGCCACAACTTCCTCACCTTCATAATCAATGCCTTCGATATGGTCCAACGCGCTCTCTAAAGCCGGATCAATACCCGCAGGTGATAACGAAGCACGAAGCTCATCCACACTGCCATATGGAAGTGGCTGGCCTTGCGATACTTGTTCAGCAGCTACCCGTGATTCATCATGTGATGGCATGGGGTTGCCCTCCGGCGGACAACACTCTTCATCATCACAAATAGTTGAGCGCCAACGGTCCCCGCGAACCTCTAGGCATTCGCGCAACATAATCCCGCGCATCGCAATGGCATCCCGGATAGGGCCTAACAAATACTCACTATCAAATACTGCGTCCGGCACATATGCCACAAGCAGCGCCGAATCAGCGTCCTCGCGAATGAGATGCGTTGCAAGGGTATCTATTTGATCAAGATCAACTTCTTCCGGGTAATCAATACGCATCGCCATCCCGATGGTCTCTTCATTCAATGCGATTACAACGATGGAATTAGTCGGGTGATATCCAACTAGAAATGGAACGGCTGCGAGTAAATCATGCGGTGATGTCAGTGTTGTCATGTGCGCAGATTCGTAGAAAAAGTGAAGCCCCGCTTGCCACAAAGTTTTATCTGTGGAAAAACGGGGCTGTGGTTACGGGATGAAGCTATTTAATGAATTTTGTTGGTGCACTGGCGACCACATAGGTGGCGCTGTACTTCTGCACAATGTTGCCGCCCAGAACTGGATAGATATTATTTTCAGCCGACCACGTCCCACCCCAAGAAATAACCAGCGTGACTTTGTATGTCCCTGCCATTTTGTAGGTGTGCGAGATAGTTGTATTGGGATAGGCGGCCCCTGGAGAAGATGTTGTAAAGGTATTTCCATCACCAAAGTCCCACACAAATGTGGGAGTCAAAGTAACGCCAACTGAAATTCCTAAAATCATCGAAGTTGTAGCAAAACTAGTTGTTGCATCAGTCCAGAAATACATCGGTACTTGTACAACCGCCCCAGCTTTTGGAACGTAGAAGATATTTCGTTGAGGTAACAATTGCGTCAAGCGATCAGACAATGAGACTGCTGCAACCACTTTTGGTTTTATAGAGACAGCAACTTTTGGTACCGGCTTCTTTTTTACAACGGGTTTTGTTATTTTCTTTGGAGTTGGTTTAGGCGTAATTGGCCTAGGAGTGTAAGGACGTGGCGTGTATTTACGCGTCACCTTTGGCTTTGGTTTCGCCGTTGATCCAGGTTTGTTCTGAACCGCAGTAATCACAATTTGATTTGTCGTAGGGTCGGTTACAACCTGCACGCACACCTTTGTTTCACAAGGCGCCGCCACTGCAGCCGATGGAATAAGGACTAAGACCAGAATAAGTAATTTTTTCATGGCTTGCCCGAGGTCTGACGAATCTTCCAAAGCCCATCGATATTTGTGAGAGTGAAGTACGCCGAAATATCAGTCCCTTTCCATACTTCCTTTGCGCCGGTTTTACGGACAATATGGGTTGTATCGCTCATATGGATTACTACTTTCAATTCGATTTGCGAACTTGTTCTGTTGATAATGGTGCTTTGCTTCAATGAATATGCCCCTCCGACAAGGTTCGCCTTGGCATAAATTGCTTCAAAGCTATCGCCGATAACTCGACATTCACATCCCGGCTCACTCACTTCTTTTATCGCGATCCCCGATCCAGTGTGTAGCCCGGCAGTAAGTGCGTCGACATATTTCACCAACACAGTATTTGCAGCCGCCGGAATATCACTCATGATGCCAGGTGGGCTTTCCACAATCTTTGTTGCACCGGGCGCAGTTGAGACGGCTCCCTCATGCCTGCCAAGACTTAAGATGATGGAAAACCCAATGGGGATAAGGAGAAGTAATCCCCCAATGCTTAAAACTCTTCGGCTACTTTTCATATAGGGCATGTAGGGCATGTAGGGCATAAGCGGAAAGATAGAGAAAGAAATACGTGCTGGCCCCAAATCACAGCCTCACTTGTGAATAACTCCCCCGGACATTTACTCTCCGCAAAACCCATACAACACCAACGTCATGCAACACTAGCGGCGTGGCAAGCAAAGACGGAGACGGGTGGGTTCAATGCACTTGCGGCTCTAAACATTGGGGTCTGCACGGGGCAGCTGGTTTGCTTTTAGTTCAAGATCGCAAAATATTGCTACAACATCGTGCTCCCTGGGTACACAACGGTGATACATGGGGAATTCCAGGTGGAGCCCGTGATTCTCACGAAACTATTGTCGAGGCTGCAGCGCGAGAAGCGCATGAAGAAGTCGGTATCGCCGCAGATTCTTTTACGCCATTTGCTTCTCATAAAGTTGATCATGACTTATGGGAATACAACACGGTTATCGCACACGCACATCCTGACATAACTACGCACGCCATGAATGAAGAATCCTTACAAGTGGAATGGGTTGCTATCGATAACGTGGATGATATGAATCTTCATCCAAGCTTTGAAAAAGCGTGGCCTGAATTAAAGTCCTTGCTCTTTGAAAGTGGCATCTAAACGCTTTAACGATTCACGAATAACTGCGCCATCACTGGTGCGCCAAAATGGTGGCATCGAATTCAATAACAACGAGCCATATCGCTTTGTGATAATTCTTGAATCCAAAATTGCAACAACACCTCGATCATCCACGCTACGAATCAATCGGCCCGTGCCCTGGGCCAATAACAAAGCAGCACGAGGCAATGAAACCTGCATGAATCCACTTCCACCTGCTTCATCAGCTTCAGCCGAACGCGCAGCCATGACAGGTTCATCAGGACGTGGGAATGGAATGCGATCAATAACAACCAATGTACAAGCCGGCCCTGGAACATCGATTCCCTGCCAAAGTGACATGGTGCCAAGCAGAATTGATGATGGATCTTTTGCAAAGCGATCAACCAGAGAACCAATGGTGTCGCCTTTTCGTTGCACGATAATTGGTAACTTCAAATCTTCAAGCACTTTGCGAAGATGAACCTCGGCAGCATCCACCCCGCGCCACGATGAAAAGAGCGCCAGTGTGCGCCCGCCCGCGGCTTCAATTAGCTCTCCTAATTCGGTAAGTGCTTCTTTGCTTGGTCCATCTCGCCCTGGTTCTGGAATATGGCGGGGTAAATACAAAGCGCCTTGTTTAGCAAAATCAAAAGGTGAACCCACATCGAGCATCGCCACATTCGCTGGGTCAATATCCCCATCTTCTAATTCAAGAGAGGAATCATCCCCCGTCTCAAATCCAATTGCCTTTGCAATCGGGTCAAAAGATTTGCCAACGGTTAGCGTTGCCGATGTTGCAATAACAGGAGTCTGGGTCAATAAGTTCTCGCGCAAAACATTAGAGACTTCAAGCGGCGCTAAATACAACGTGGAATAGGTGGGTTCAAACCACATAACTTGATGATGCCCTGGCTTCAACATTTTTGTTGCCGTAGTCAACACTTCTTGGGTCGCACCCTTAACGCGCGCGCGTTCGGCCATCGAATCGATTTCAATAATTTCACTATCTGCTTGAATCAAAGCCATCACTGCTGCGGCACCTTCTTTTACTTTACGGATAGGTGCTTCAAGAACGGAAGGTAATTCGGGAATGCGCCCTGATTTTGTTGGGTCTGCTCGAACCATCTCGGCATAATCTTGTAGCGCTTCATAAAATTCATCTGCGGCCTTTTCAAATGCAATACTTGCTTTACTTGGAATATGTTTCTTCGCCATCTTGGCCGCACGTTCTACTCGCCCGGCAGTAAGTTCTTCTGTCACCGCTTGCGTTGTGCGATCCATAAATTCATGTGCTTCATCCAAAATGACGGCGTCACGGTCTGGCAAAATTGGATGAGAATCCACTATCTCGATTGCAAGCAATGTGTGATTTGTGACGACTACATCGGCCTTTGCTGCCTTTGCTTTTGCATTCACTGCAAAACATTGCGTACCAAAAGGACAATCCTCTGCGCCCATACATTCGCGGCCCGATACTGAATTCGCCAGCCATACCCGCCGGTCTACATCCGGAGCATCATCGCGGTCCCCTGTAGCACCTGGTGATTGAGCCCAAGCTTTTAATCGCTTTGCATCTTTTTCAAGTGCTCCAATTTCCAGCAACGGTTCTAAATCAGGATCACCTTCTGCGCCATTCATTTTCTGCAAGCAAATGTAATTTCCAACGCCTTTGTAGATTGCAAAGGTGATGTCGCGCCCAAGTTCTTTATCTAGGGCCGGTTTAATCTTGGGCAAATCTCGCTCGACCAACTGTCGCTGTAAGGCAATCGTCGCCGTAGCTACCAATACCTTTTTGCCATAAACCAGCGCCGGGACCAAATAAGCCAGCGATTTACCCGTACCGGTTCCAGCTTGCACAATTAAATGATTGCGATTTTGTAGGGCATTTCCTACCGCCTCTGCCATTTCAATTTGGCCCTCGCGCGGATCACCGCCAATTGCTTCAACGGCAGCGTTCAACGCGCTCAATACTTTTGCGTTGAAATCATTTGCGGCCACAGATTTACTCACTTGCTCACTCTAGTCCTCGTAACACTAGTATCCCCGACAGAAATAAAAGAGCCCCGGATTTCTCCGAGGCTCTTTAAGTTTACTAATTGTGGATCATGAACATCCAGATGTGTTGCCACAACCTTCGCAGACGAAACATGAACCGG
>CAIMSI010000084.1 GCA_903844115.1 uncultured Actinomycetes bacterium | reverse complement strand
TCTGTTGTACGGCGCGGGCTTCCACCAGAAAGAGCCATCATGAAGCCATAGAGGAGCGCGTTTACGCCAAGGGTCGCAACAATTGAATTAAGTTTTGTCTTTGTAATGAGCAGGCCATTAATAAATCCGGTAATGATTGCAGCAGCAAATGCGGCGAGGATTGCAGGAATTAAACGATCATCGTGGCGGTCAGGTCCCCACGTCACGATAACTACTGTGAGAGAAACAGCTCCGGCAACAGAAAGATCAATACCGCCTTGTTGAATGACAAGTGTTTGTCCAAGTCCAACGATTGCCAAACATGCGGCGAAGGGAAGCATTCCAAATTGAGCAACGCGGCTCACGCTGGTTGGCGCAAGAAGAGCGCTGGCTACATAAAGAATAATTACGCCAGCTAAAACGGTTTTCATTCCGCGCGAAATCTGTAAGCGCGCAGAACGCTTTACTTCGCGGGATTGAATTGAACTCATGTTAACCTCTTTTTAGCCTTGCTGTGAAGTGTGACTGTACACAGGGGGTCCGGTGCCCACAAGCGTTTTTTGCCCGACTTAGATAACGCTTAGGTAACAATAAATAGAGGGATTTGAGCCTGGGCAGGCTCTATTTCTGAAAGATTTCCAGCAGGCGGGCCATATCGCTGGCGGCCAAGCCTTGGGTGAGCGCCTCCGAATATGCGTCCAGAACTGCAGGGGTGGCGATAAGCGGAAGACCAAGCTGATCCCCCAGGGCCGCGATGAGGTTCATATCCTTCACAACTGTATCGATTCGCATTGCAACGGGCGTATCAGGATTGGTGAAGGCAGCGCGCTAGTATTTCAAGAACGGCGCGGCAACAACGCTTTCTTCAAGAATGTCATAGGCAGCGTCGATATCGATTCCACCCTTTGTCGCAATTGCGAGTGCTTCGGCTATAGCCGCGCTCAGCGAATGCACGATCAAGTTGACGGCCAATTTCATAACTTGACCATTTCCAGCCGCGCCAAGGTTTGCAACTTTCTTTGAGAATTTCATCAAGGTCGGAGTTACCGCATCAATTGCGCTCGCTTCACCGCTAGCCATAACCAAAAGTTGGTGGGATGCAATTGTCGCCATGCTTCCAGAAACCGGAGCATCTACAAAGCGAAGCCCAGCAGCCGTAATAGCTTTGTTCAAAACATGAGGAGTTTGGACTCCACTTGTACTCATATCAACAATGATTGCCGATTTCTTACACGCCTCAAGTAATCCGGGAGCAAGCAAAACTTCTTCAACAGTTGTGCCCGATGTTAAAAATGTAATGATGATGTCAGCAGAAGCTACAGATGCTTTGAGGTCACTTGAAGTTGAAAAGGATGGCGCAGCAATTTCTTTTCTCAGCGCATCAAGTTTTTCGACAGTGCGATTCCACATCGTGACCGGTACACCATCTTGAGCAAGTTCCTTGGCGATAGCCGAACCCATTTTGCCGGCGCCAACAATAAGTACGTTTGTCATCCGTTTCCAATCAATATTTTTCCTTGGGAAGTCCCGCTAAGGAGTAAATCAAAAGCTGCTTGGGAATCTACTAACTTAAATGTTTCACCGCTCAGCAGTTTTGCAACGCTTCCGTCGGCGAGAAGTTCGAGTGCTTCAGGAATATCGTCCATACAAACATGGGCAACTGTTGTTTGCAGAGTAACTTCGCGCAAAACAGGGTCAGAAAAAACCAGCTCCTGAGGAGTCTTATTGAGGCCCAAAAGCATTGCTGTGCCGCCCATAAGAGTGAGAGCTACTGCTTTTTCGACTCCCCCTGGCGCCCCAGAAGTTTCAAAAACAACATCTGCTTGTACTCCAAATTGATCTTTCAGTTCTTGAACTGTTGCGTCTTTGCTGATCAAAATAGTTTTATCAACGCCAAGATCTTTCACAAGATTGAGTCGCTCTTGGGAAATGTCGGCAGCAACAACATGTACTTTCTTGTTTCGAAGTGCAACGCAGACAAATGCACCAATCGCGCCGGCACCAAGAAGAAAGACTGTGTCGCCTTCTTTTACTCCTGCGCGGTTTACGCCATGAATTCCAACGGCAAGGGGTTGTGCCAATGCAGCGCGTTCAAAAGACATTTCTTCTGGAATCTCGACGCAGGTACTAGCAGGCGCAGATACAAACTCAGCCATTCCACCATGAGTACTTAAACCAAGTGTGTAGTAATGGGCGCAAAGATTTGTACGGCCTTCCTTGCAACGTTTGCAATTTCCACAGGAAACTCCAGCACCGCAGGCAACTTTTTTACCGTTAAATGATTGAACATTCTTTCCGGCTTCGATAACTGTCCCAACAAACTCATGTCCCAATATTGTTGGACCTACATGTTTGCTGTTTGGGTGTGGTTTATTATAAGGAACAAACAAGGTTGCTTTGTGATATTCAGATGCGTCAGATCCGCATAGACCGTTGTAAGCAACTTTTATTAACAAGTCATTGTCACCAATTGTTGGGATTGCTACATCTTCAATGCGCAAATCATCAAGGGCATGTAGGACCGCTGCCTTCATAGTGTTAGCAGTGCTCATGACTTGGTATTTGTAACGTGAACCTTAATCTGGCTCTTGTCAGTCAAGACCTTGTCGTAAGCCAAATTCGCTTCGCTAATATCAAATGTTGATGTAACAAGCTTCGATAAATCAATATTCGTACGAGCAAGGAATTTAATGGTTTGTGGCCAAACGCCAGGAGAACCAATAATTCCGCGCACTTGGAGTTCCTTAGATTGGATGAGGCCCATTTGTGTAGGGGCGCTTCCACCAACGCTAATTCCAATGATCACGATACGAGCGCGAAAAGCAGCGACTTCAAGGGTTGCTGACATCGCGTCCGGGCGCCCGCTTGCATCAATAACAACAGATGCTCCCTGTCCCTGGGTGAGCGCCATGACCTGATCTGCAACAGAACCTTTTGTTGGGTCGACAACATCTTCGGCGCCAAGACTGAGCGCAACTTGTGCACGTGCAGCCGATGGCTCAACCACGATAACGCGTGCGCGCTTTGCAGCACTTGCTGCGACAACGCCAAGACCAATTGGACCTGCGCCAAATACAACAACAGTGTCGCTGCCGTCTAGATTGTCTGCGCGAACAGTTGCGTAGTAACCACAGCTAAATGGCTCGACGAGTGCGCCTTGTGTATAAGAAAGGTTTTCCGGAATCTTGTGAAGCCAATCAGGTTTTGCAACAAAGTAATCGGCCATAGCACCACTAATACTGAAACCAAAGTGTTCCTGGCCAATAACGCATTCTCCAACAACGCGATCACCAGCTTTGAGAGTCGTTACCTTCTTGCCGACTTCCATAACTTCACCGGTCCACTCGTGGCCAGGTATTACTGGGTACTTAAAAGGAATGATGTAGCGGCCTTCAAGCAACTCGATATCTGAGTGACAGATACCTACTGCGCGGCTGGCAAGCAGGACTTCATCATCTGCAATTTTAGGAATATCAATGTTATTTACTGACATAACATTTGGAGACATAAATTGAAGAGCTTTCATTACAAGAGCACCATCCCACCGTCGATCATTATTGTTTGTCCGGTCATATAGTCTGAATCACTGCTAGCGAGAAAGACCGCTGTCCCCGCCAATTCTTCTGGTGCTGCAGCATGGCCTTTAAGAATTCCTGCGCCGAATTCATCCATGGCTGAGTCGGGAGTTTTTGCTTCTCCCATTGCGTACAAATCTTTATTCAATCCATCCCACAGTGGTGTTGCGACAACGCCTGGCGCAAATGAATTCACTGTGATGTTGTGTTCAGCAAGTCCACGCGCTCCGGCTTGGGTGAGAGCATTTACAGCAAATTTACTCGCACAATACGGTGCAAATGATGGATAGCCCTGGCGACCAGCAATGGAAGCAGTATTAATAATTTTGCCTGACTTATTTGGAATCATCAGTTTCGCGCCTTCTTGAATTCCGATAAGCACACCAAGTCCATTTACATCCATAATTGCATGCCAATTATCTTCAGTGACCTCAAGCAATGGCATTGGCTTATTAAATCCAGCATTATTAAAGAGGACATCTAGTTTTCCGGCCCAAGCGACAAACTTTTCGAAGGCTGCTTTAACTTCCGCGCGCTTGGCGACGTTGGCTTGTAGCGAGATTGCACTTCCACCAGACTTGTTGATTGCATCAACGACAGTTTGTGCTGCGCTCTCATTTAGATCGAGAACTCCAACTTTTGCACCTTCAGTGGCAAGAGCATGCGCGAATCCTCGTCCAATGCCGCTGCCTGCACCAGAAATGATGACTGATTTACCTGTGAGTCTTCCCATGGCCGCTTCCTTTCAACGTATTAGAGGTATTAGAGGTATTAGAGGTATTAGAGGTAGGAGTGTTAGAAATTAAGACGACTTAAGTGAAACACCGCCCCGTGTGAGTGTCAAGTGTCAACGAACACTTTCCCTCTCATCTCACTCCTACTGGCGCTCTGTTGTCATTTCGTACAGTCTCACCTAACATTCCACCCAACGAAAGGGACTCACCATGGCAAAAGAAGCGCTCATCGTCGGAGTAACCGGCATTGCAGGTAACAACATTGCACAAGTTCTATTAGCGGATGGCTGGAAAGTTCATGGTTTATCTCGTAAACCAGGGATCATCGTTCCAGGCGTTAATCACCTCTATGGCGATGTTTTAGATCAAGCAAGCGTGGAGAAGGCGATTGCTGGTCTTCCTATTTCGCATCTATTTTTCTGTACATGGTCTCGCCAAAACACTGAAGCTGAAAACTGCGCAGTTAATGGAGCGATGCTTGAAAATACCCTTTCAGCGATGCGCCAAACAAAGTCTCTTGAACACGCTGTTTTGATTACAGGCCTCAAGCACTACCTCGGGCCCTTCGAATCTTATGCATCCACTCCAATGGATACACCGTTCCGCGAAAGCCAAGAGCGCCTTCCTATTGATAACTTCTATTACGTCCAAGAGGACATCCTTTTCAAGCATGCAGCAGAACGTAATTTCACATGGTCAGTCCATCGTCCTCACACAATGATTGGCTATGCCATCGGAAATGTGATGAATATGGGTGTGACACTTGCTCTCTACGCAAGTATCTGCAAAGAGACAGGTCGTCCATTCGTATTCCCTGGATCTACTGAACAATTCAACGGCGTTACAGATGTAACCGATGCAACCATGCTTGCTCGTCATGCAGTCTGGTCTGCGACTGCCAAAGCAGCTCAAAACCAAGCGTTTAATACTGTTAATGGAGATGTATTTCGTTGGCGCCAATTGTGGAAGCACATTGCAAATTACTTTGGTCTAGAAGATCCTGGGTATCCAGCACAGCTGACGACTCTAGATTCCAAGATGGGCGATGCTGATGAAGTGTGGGCAAAGATTGTTGCCAAACACGGACTCCAAGATATGAAGGCAACCCATCTTGCTTCATGGTGGCATACAGATGCCGACCTTGGCCGTCAGGTAGAGACCTTTGCGGATATGGGTAAATCTCGTCGCGCTGGCTTTAATGATGTGAACGTTACTTTTGATTCATTTACGAATCTCTTTGATCGTTTACGCGCTGAAAAGATTATTCCTTAATAATTTCTTAATAGTCTAGCAACTCAGCAAGGTTTTTTGAATCTGGCGTTAATTCTCCATGTTCAATCTTGCGTGCCATCTCTACGACCTTTGAATTAACTGGAGCTTCCTTTCCAAAGGATTTCAGTGTCTTCACAACAAGTCCGTTTATTTCATTTACTTCGCTGTGCCGAGACTTCTGCCAATCCTGCAAAATAGTTGTTGTCGATGATGGAAGTACAAAACCTTGCATCAAAGTATCAAGAAGTGTTTCGACAACCTGTTCCTCGTTTGCAATATCTTTGGCGGTCAATCCAAAAATAGGCAATAACGTATTACCAAGCAACTTGGATGCAAGCTGTGCTTCCTTGCCGCTAGCAATCATAAAAGCACGCATTTCTGGGATAAGGATTGCTTCGCGCATTGGCATACCAAGAATTGCGGTCGGAACAAGAGTTGTAGCGTTACTAATAATTTTGGTCCACTTTGTTGATCGAATATCGGAAACAATATCAACACTTCCGCTATGGCGCAGCAGTGAGGCAATTTCCTCTTCCCGGCCTTGAGTAGATACGTCAAGTGCGCCAACCGCAAACCAAGAACGATTATGACCAGAATGTCGTTCAATTATTGCGGGTTCAAACATTGCAGATGTAATTTCAAGTACGCAACCCATGGTGCGATTTATTCCTACAACACCGACAATGTCATCAATTGACATTCCATTTTGCACACCTACAAGTAAGCCATCCTCTTTGAGGTAAGGCTCGATTAATTGCGCCGCCCACTTTGAGTCATAGGCTTTCATCACCATGAGGACTACATCAAACTTTTCTTTCAAGGTAGCTACTTCACATAAATGCATTGTGCGAACTTGAGTTGTGACTGATTCTTCTGGTGTGTTGATAGTAATTCCGTGCGCACGCATCGCCTCAACGTGTGCTGGCCATTGCTCAATGAAAACAACATCCAGGCCAGCGCGAGTTAGATCCGCGCCAATTGAAGCTCCGTTTGCTCCTGTACCTAGAACCGCTATTTTTTTAGACATATCAGCCTCCTTAATCATTTATTCGGCTTGGTCTTGCAGCTCTAGCCGAGTCCGACGGATATGACCATAAAGAATGCGTTCAGCATCATCGAGGTCTGCTCGCTTAATCGCTTTCATTAAAAGGGTATGTTCAAGGTGGGCTGAAGTGAAGTGTTCACGCTCCAAAATCTGGCTGTAACGACGTCGGTATGGCTGAGTTGTATTCCACATTCGTTGAACAATTTCACCAAGGTAAGACGTGGCAGCACCTTCGTATGTCAGTAAGTGAAACTCGCGATCAAGCTTTAAAAATTGCTGGACAGTTGTGGCTTCGTTTAGTTTCTCTAGGGTAGCTTCAAGTTCCTTAATTAATTTTGTAGTGAGGTGAGGGATACTCAAACGAAGCATGAGCGGCTCAACACGTTCACGAATTTGGTATAGCTCTTCGAATTCAGCAAAATCTAATTCTGTAATCCAGGCACCCGAATGTGTCTTAATGGTGACAAGTCCATCGGCTTCCAACATACGCAACGCTTCGCGAATAGGGGAGCGACTTGCTTTGAATTCAATTGCAAGTTCATCCTGAATCAAACGCATGCCGGGTTTGTACTTGCCCTCAAGAATTCGATCTTTGAGGTCATCGGCAATTGCGTGACTCGTGGCTGAATCGTTATTAGAAACTAAAACCATAGCCGCGCTTACTTCTCCGGATGAGCTGGATGCCAGAGTTTGACCGGAGCATCTTTCTCATACGCCTTTCCGTTAGGAAAACTTACGAGTTCACATTGCATCCCCCATGGAGTGAGGAAATAAAGCCAACGCTGACCTTCGCTGTGGCTCTTACTAAAAGTTGGTTCGCCTAATACGCGGACGTTGTTATCCAGCAGATATTGATAAGCAAGATCAAAGTCGTCCACATAGAAAGCAAGATGATGGCCACCGATATCGCTGTTCAACGGTTGTCGTTGTTGTCCATCTGCAGGGATGAATTGAAAAATTTCAAAGTTTGGGCCGTTCTTGCAACGAAAGAAACGGAGTTCCTTCATGATGGTGCGGGGATGCACATTCATGTGCTCCTGCATCCAATCGTTATCGTCGTTCTTGAAAGGCCCGAGTGAATAAATTTTTTCGCATCCGATGATGTCAACGAAGAATCGTTCTGCCTCATCAAGATCGGGAACGGTAAATCCAATGTGCTCAGTGCCGCGAAGACCTGGAAGTGCCACGAGTGCTCCTTTCGCTTACTTGACGCTAATTGGATACAAAGTAGGGTATTTTTCCAATTATTACTAGGTTGTTACCCAATATTTCTTGTGATTGGATGCAATCAGACCTAAAGTTAGAAACCCCAGCGTCAAGGAGCAGCAGCATGGCTATACGTAATCCCCTCTCTCCAAGCAAGCCTTGGATCGAACTTCGGTCAACTCCGGAGGATTGGGCAGCAGCTGATCCCCAACTTCTTGAAACGCTATTGGGTCAAGGCCACATCATTCGCGCCTTTGAAGAAATATTGCTCACTCTTGCAACGGAAGGTCTTGTACATGGACCCGTGCACAGCTCGATTGGCCAGGAGGGTGGCGCAATTGGATCTGCATATAGTTTGAATACAGGCGATGGAGTAAACGGTTCACACCGCGGGCATCACCAATTTTTAGCAAAAGTTTTAAATCACGTTTCGGGGAATCGCTTAGATGTAAATAACTTAATTACTCCCGCAATTCAAGAAGTTGTACAACGCACGATGGCTGAAATCTTGGGTCTTGCTCAAGGTTATTGCGGTGGTCGCGGCGGCTCGATGCACCTTCAATGGTTAGATGCTGGTGCTCTCGGCACTAATGCAATCGTTGGTGGCGGTGCGCCACTTGCTGCAGGTAATGCTTTTGCTCAATCTCGTTCTGGAACAAACAATGTTTCAGTCACATATTTTGGAGATGGCGCAGTCAACATCGGTTCTGTTCTTGAATCTATGAACTTGGCAAGTGCGTGGAAATTGCCGCTTTGCTTTTTTATCGAAAACAATCGTTACGCCGTTTCAACACATATTGATGAAGTAACTGGGGAGCCTCGTCTTTCCGCACGTGGCGCTGGTTTCGGAATTCCTTCATGGTTTGTCGATGGCATGGATCCACTTGCAGTTCACCTTGCAATGACGGAAGCAAATGAAATTATGCGAAATGGAGGTGGCCCAACAATTATCGAAGCCGATGTTTATCGCTACTTCCACCAGAGTGGACCATTCCCAGGTAGTGCTTTTGGATATCGCACGAAGGAAGAAGAAGCAGAATGGAAGGCACGCGATCCATTGCTTCGCCTTGCAATAGAGATGAAAAATCTTGGATTAATTGATGATGACGGTATTGCTTCAGTTCGCAAGCAAGCAGTTGATTCATGCGCGCTAGCCGCTGCGCAAATCTTTGAAGAAGATCCAGAAAAGCCAGGAAAGCGCCGTATTAAGCCTGCTTTGTGGCCAGATAAGTCATTTGTGGATGTCGGAATTCGCGGAGACGGATCAGAACTAAATGGACTTGCTTTTGCTGAACCATCAACAATTGCAGCGAAGTCAACGATGAAATATGCAGACGCCGTTGCTTCTGTTCTGGATCGTCGCATGGAAACCGATTCTCGCATAATTATTTTGGGTGAAGATATTCACCGCCTTAACGGTGGAACGAACGGTGCAACAAAAGGCCTTGCGGCT
Source organism: uncultured Actinomycetes bacterium (assembly GCA_903844115.1). Taxonomy (GTDB): domain Bacteria; phylum Actinomycetota; class Actinomycetes; order Nanopelagicales; family Nanopelagicaceae; genus PALSA-747. Next base: position 26,250 of record CAIMSI010000084.1, on the reverse strand, counting down.
AAATATCCTGGTCGCATTCTTGGTACACCGATTAGTGAAAACGCATTCGCTGGTCTTGGTGGAGGAATGGCAATGGATGGAAGATTCCGTCCTGTTATTGAATTTATGTATGCCGACTTTATGTGGGTGGCAGCTGATCAGATTTTCAATCAGATTGGTAAGGCTCGACATATGTTTGGCGGAACTCATGACATTCCAGTAGTACTACGTACGAAGGTTGCTATGGGAAGCGGATACGGATCTCAACACTTGATGGATCCAGCAGGAGTTGTTTCAATGCAACCTGGTTGGAGAATCGTTGCACCATCTTCGGCTGCTGAATACATCGGCTTGATGAATACGGCTCTTGCACTCAACGATCCAGTATTGGTTCTTGAGCATGTTGATCTATATCAAGAGCAAGAAGAAGTTCCTGAGAACTTTGATTACTACCTTCCCCTAGGCAAGGCTCGTCTTGCAAAAATAGGTGATGAAGCAACAATCATTTCTTATCTCTCGATGGTTCGTAAAACCGAGACGGCACTTACACAAATTGGTATGAGCGCTGATCTCATTGATCTGCGTTGGCTAGACCGCGCGAGTATTGATTGGGAGACAATCGGTGCGAGCATCCAAAAGACCAATAACGTGATCATTGTCGAACAAGGTGCACGTGGAACTGGTTATGGCGCATGGCTTTCAGATGAAATTCAACGCCGCTTCTTTGATTACTTGGATCAACCAGTACAACGCGTTACAGGAAAGATTGCATCGCCAAGTATTTCCAAGGTCTTGGAACGTGCTGCTATTGCTGGAGTTGAAGAGGTCGTTGAAGGACTTCTCGCTTTGAGAAGCGCTAAAGGCGGCAAATAATGGCTTCAATGATGAGAATGCCAGCTTTGTTGGCTGATGCCACGGAGGCAATTCTTTCTAAATGGTTAGTTAAAGAGGGCGACTCATTCGTTGAGGGACAACCTTTAGCGGAAGTTGAAACAGAAAAGGCGATTGTCGAAGTTCCTGCAGAAAGCGCTGGAATCCTTGGCAAGTATCTAGTGGCCGAAGGAAAGAACGCTCAGGTTGGTTTACCAATCGCCGTTCTTCTTGCAACGGGAGAAGATGCTTCAGAGATTGATAAATTACTGGCTGGAACAACAATTTCAGTTGCAGCACCTACACCAACTGTTCAAGTTCAAGCAGCACCCGTTGCCGCTGTTGCCGCTGTTGCACCCGTTGCGCCAGCCGTACCTGCAAGAACGGGCCGTTTATTTGTTAGTCCAATCGCTCGCAAACTTGCACGTGAATTAGGCGTCGATATAAACGCTATTGCAGGCACAGGTCCTGAAGGTCGAGTTGTTAAAGCAGATATTTATGCCGCACAAGGAAAGCAAGGCAGCCCCGCTCCTCGCACATCTGCGCCGGTTGTTTCTAGCAATCCTTCTGAAGCTGTTCCCCATTCACGGATGCGCAAAGCAATTGCCCGTCGACTGACTGAAAGCAAGACAACGGTTCCACATTTCTATCTTTCCGCTGCTCTCATTGCAGATGATTTTCTTGAACTTCGCAAGAAGCTCAACGAGTGGACGACGACAAAGGTATCTGTCACTGACTTGATCTTGAAGACCGTTGCCGCAGCATATGCAGACGTTCCACAAGCAAATTGCATCTGGGGCGAAGAGGCTATGCAATTCTTCAACACAGTTGATATTGCGGTCGCTGTTGCAACCGATAACGGGCTGATTACTCCTGTTGTTCGTGGCGTCGAAAAGTTCCGTTTAGATGATTTAGCAAAGGCAACTGGAGACCTCTTCGGGCGCGCGCGTGATGGAAAATTGAAACAAGATGAAATCCAAGGCGGAACAATTTCTGTAACGAATCTGGGAATGTATGGAACAGATGAGTTCTACGCAATCATTAATCCACCACAATCAATGATTTTGGCTGTTGGAGCTGCTAAAAAGAAGCCTGTTGTGAAGGATGATCAAATCGTTCCTGCAACAGTTATTAACTTTACACTTTCAGTAGATCACCGAAGCATTGATGGAGCACTTGCCGCTCAATGGCTAGAAGCTTTCTCTAAGCGTTTTGAAAATCCAATGTGGATGGTTGTCTAGTTACCTGCAACTAACCAAGCTAGGTAAGTAAGGCAAGTAAGCGAGCAATTTCTGTAGCGACAGCTGCGCGTGCTGGCTTTATGTATTTGCGTGGATCAACGAGCTTCGAATCACCACTTAGAGCAGCTCGAACCTCATTGCTAAAAACATGATTGAGATGTGTAGCGATATTTATTTTGCGCATCCCTGATGCAACAGCTTTTTGAAGATCGCTATCAGAAACCCCAGAAGATCCATGAAGAACGAGTGGAACTGGAACAGCACCGGTAAGTTCCTTAATCAATTCAAAATCCAAAGTCGCATCCCGCGTTGTCATGGCATGTGATGAACCCACGGCGACTGCAAGTAAATCCACGCCCGTTGCTTCAACAAACTTCTTTGCTTCCGCCGGATTGGTTCTTACTCCAGGTGCGTGCACTCCGTCTTTCCCACCGACTTCGCCAAGCTCGACCTCAAGAGACGCATCATATTGCTTGCAAAGTGTTGCAAGTTCGGCACTCTTAGCAACATTTGTAGCAAAATCTAATTTCGAACCATCGAACATAATTGAATCAAAACCAAGGTCAAGAGCTTGCCTGATGAGGTTTTCATCTTCAGCATGATCAAGGTGAACTGAGATATCTACCGCGGATTCTTCGGCAATTGCCTGACAAGCACGAGCAATAGGTTTTAAGGAACCATGATATTCAACAGCGTTTTGTGAAATTTGAAAAATAGTTGGGAGCTTTGCCGCATTTGCTCCAATCGAATATGCCTCTGCATGTTCAATCAAGATGACATTAAAGGCGCCAATTGCACCGCCACGTTTTGCCGCAGCATGTACCAACGATGCTCCAGTGAACTTATGCTGGCTATCCTCTTTATGCGATGACAATCTCTACACCTTGCTCTTCGAGTGACTTCTTTACCTGTGGATCTATTCCTGCATCAGTAATAATGACATCAATCTCGCTAAAAGGCTTTATTGCAGCGAAAGAGCGCTTGGCAAATTTTGAAGAGTCGGCAACAACGACAACCTTTTTGGCACGCGAGGCGATCATCTGGTTTACACGGGCTTCATCTTCATATGCAGCAGCAGCTCCGGTGTCTGGGTGTAGCCCTTCGACTCCCAAGAATGCAACATCAATAATTACTTCTTCGAGGACTGATTCTGCGAAAGGACCAGTTAATTCATATGACTGCGCGCGAGCAACTCCACCTGTCACAACAATTCGGATTTGATTGCGAACCGTCAGCTCCGTTGCGATATTCAGCGCGTTTGTGACGACAGTTAGAGGGGGACGTTCAGTATCGACTCCTTGGGAAAATTCAGGCGATGCAGCTAAAGCACGAGCAACCTCAGTAGCCGTTGTTCCACCGTTAATGCCAACGACTTGATAGCGCTTCACCATTGTTGCGGCCAGCGCAGCGATACGCTTTTTTATCTCATCATCTTTAGCAACTTTATAAGTAAGTGGAAGATTGAATGAACCGCCAGTTGCAGATGCCCCGCCATGAGTTCGGTTGAGAAGTTGGCGAGCTGACAATGCATCAAAGTCTCGGCGAATTGTTGCGGGGGAAACATCAAGAATTTGCGCGGCTTCTTCAACTTCGACGGAACCGCGTTCAATGACCAACTCTAGAATTCTATTAAGTCGATCCTGCTTACTCATTTGCTGTGCTCACTTAACAGAGCCGGCTGTAAGGCCTCCGACAAGGTATTTTTCAATTGATGCAAAGAGAATGACAACTGGAATGATTGCAATGAGGGAACCAGCAAAGAGGTAGTTCCATTGGATCTGATATTGGCCAATCAGCGAAGTAAGTCCGACAGTGAGAGGTTCGCGCTGTGGGGATGACATCAATGTGAGCGCTATGACATATTCATTCCATGCAGCAATGAATGTGAATATGAAAGCTGTGACAAGCCCAGGCATCGCTAAAGGCAAAATTACTCGCCGCAGAGTTCCAATTCGACTTGCTCCATCAATCCATGCAGCTTCTTCGATTTCGACAGGAATTGATGCAAAGAATGACGAGAGAATCCAGATTGAAAAAGCCATGTTGAAAGCGCCATAAATCAAAATGAGAGAGAAATAAGTATCAACAAGGTGGAACTTGATCATCTCGCGGAAAATACCCACCACAAGTGCGGTTGGAGAAAACATTTGGGTAATGAGAACAAGCATTAAAAATGCTGTGCGACCGCGAAACTTATTGCGAGCAACGTAATAGGCAGCAGGTACAGCGAAAATCAATACAACGAGCGTGGCCGCAAATGCGACCAGGAAGGATGATTTTAAATATCCAGCAAGTGGAAGCACATGCCAAACTTCTGTGAAATTTGCCCAGGTCCACTTTGACGGCAGATAATCAATTGGAATTTTAGTGATTTCTGCTTTTGGCTTGAGTGCCGTGATGAGCATATATAAATAAGGCAGAATGAATACGGCGCCAATAACCCAACCAGAAATCGTCAATGAAACTTTACGTCCAGTAAATCGTTTGCGTGAAGACCCAGCCATCGTCATTCGCTTGTCTCCCGCCACTTAGAGACCTTCAAAAAGATTGAAATAAAGATCAGAATAATTGCAAAGTTAACTGTTGCCATCGCTGCGGATTGACCAATGTCTTGGTCACGGAAGCTGATCTTGTAAGCAAGGGTTGTCGTGGTATCTGTGGAATATCCAGGCCCACCACCTGTCATTGCCCAAATGATAGGAAATGAGTTAAAGACGTTTATTAAATTGATTACAGCCGAAACAAGAAGAGCCGAGCGAAGAAGTGGGAATGTAATTTCTTTATATCGCTTCCAGCCGTTAGCCCCGTCAATCGAGCTGGCTTCGAGAATATCCTCAGGCACTGTTGTGAGTCCAGCAAGGATTACATAAGTTGTAAAAGGAACAGATACAAATATTGCTACAACCATTAAGAAAACAAATGCAGAATTTGGATTACCAAGCCAATCGATTGGATCTTTCAGCACTCCAACATCTTGGAGAATTCGATTGAGAATTCCATAAAATCCGTCGAGTATCCAGCGCCAGATTGTTGCCGTCATAACAACTGATGCAGCCCACGGGATGATGATGGAGTAACGAACAACTTTACGTCCTGGGAATTTTCCATGGAGTATTTGCGCAACGGGTAGGGAAATAAGAACAGTGAGAGAAACCACGACACTTACCCAAATGAGAGTGCGTACAAGTGTTTGAGGGAGATCAGGATTATGAATAAGGGTGCGGTAGTTGGAAATTCCATTCCAACCTTTTGCGATACCAGTCTGGTCTATCTCATGTAGCGAGGTGCGAATCATCTCGATGGCAGGCCACACCACCATAACGAGAATTAAAACAACAGCGGGACCAATCCACGGAAGTGCGCCGAAGCGACCTCTACGAATTGATCCCGTTGCCATTATTAATTTAGTTTAACTGATGCTACTGATTTACTTAGCAGCAAGAGCTTTCTTCTGAATGTCTCCAAGAACCTTTGTTGGATTGCCTGTGATAGCAAGTCCGACTGAAGTTTGTAGAGCACCCTTCACTGCTGGGAATGTTGCGATATCTCCTGGGTAGAAGATCGCCTTTGGCAGCAATGCAATAAATGGAGCAAGTGCTGGGTCTTTAGCAGCAACTGCGCCAGCTGACTTTGTTGCAGGAATGAATCCGCCCGCAGCAGTTAGGAAGTCAGCGTAGTTTGCTGGCTGGTACAAGAAGTCCATGAACTTCTGGATTTCAGCTTGGTGACCGTTTGCCTTGTATGCAGTGAAGTAATCCTGCACGCCAAGTGTTACAGCCTCTTGTCCTGGACCGTGTACGAATGCGCCGGAACCAAGGTTGATTCCTGCTCCGCCGTTTGCCTTCAACCATGCTGGAAGGAATACAGAACCGTTGATGAATGCTGCCTTGCCAGCTGCGAACAATGTTTGTGCGCAAGCGGTACGGTCGCATTTAGCTGGGTTTGGCTCGATGTACTTGAGGTCATTGAGCTTCTTCAAGAATGTCATCGCACCAATGTTTGCTGGTGAGTTAATGGTCCACTTCTTTGCGGTGTAGTCGTACATACGACCACCGTTTCCGCCAGCCCAGATTGCGAATTCAGCTTGTGCTTCTTCTGGACCCATTGGAACTGCGTAACCATAAACGCCTGGGTTCTTTGCCTTGATCTTTGAAAGTACTGTGATCAATTCATCGTAAGTTGTTGGAAGCTTTGTAACGCCAGCCTTCTTCAAGATGTCCTTGTTGTAGAACAAAGCACGAGCTGAAGCAAGATCTGGAACTGCATAAGCTGTTCCGTTGTACATTGAGTTGTTCAAGAATGTTGGAACGATATCTGCAAGTGTTGAAGCAGAAACCATTTCTGAAGCTTTGTAGAGAAGACCGGCAGCAGCTGGTGCTGAATAGTCGCCCTTGTTAACAATGTCAGGTGTCTTACCTGTTGCGATCAAAGTCTTAACCTTGTCGTCAATTACATCCCATGAAACTACGTTTACAGTCATGGTGATGCCTGGGTTTGCAGCAGCGAATGCCTTTGAAAGACCATCCCATTGTGCTTGCTGAGTCTTTCCATCTCCTGGATAGTCAGCGGCGACCATTGTGAGGTTGACAGTTGCAGCGTGAGCTACAGGTAGTGAAATGCCAACAACACCGGTGGCGGCCAAAACGAGCGATGCCGAGAAGGCAACGCGACGCGTTGATTTCTTCATTTATTCTCCCTTAAGGATTTGAGGGTAGAAGGGAGCGGGAGCTTCCTTCGGGTGGGATGATTCAACGGCACCTATGAAGTAAAGGCAAGTTTTTGAGTGTAAATGTTTCGCTACAATTGAAATAAGTCAAAAACGAGCAGAATTTCTTGACTTTGCCCAGTCTGGAGCGTTACCGTCGCATATGACCAAATACATCTGTGAATCTGAATTAGCTACCCAAGCCGACATTTGGCGCCAAACCGCCGCATTTCTCCCGTCCGTTGCCCACCTTCTGCCAAAGCATGGCGCAAGAGTCGCCGCGGTTGGGTGTGGAAGCTCATGGTTTATGTCCCAGGGGTATGCCGCTGTTCGAGAAGCAGCTGGCAACGGGGAAACTGATTTTTATGCCGGATCTGAATTTAACTTCACCCGTAAATATGACCACCTTGTCGTTATTTCTCGTTCAGGCACGACGACTGAAATCGTTGAAGTACTTCAAAAAACAAAAATTCCCACAACTGTCATCACTGCCGTCGCGGGCTCACCCGTAACACAATTTGCTACACATTCCATCATTATGGATTTTGCTGATGAAGTATCTGTCGTACAAACACGATGGGCAACCGCAGCACTTGGATTACTGCGCGCTCACAATGGATTTGATTTAGCAGCGGCGGCGAAAGATGCCGAAATCGCAATTAACAGCGATTTGGGAGATCTTCCAAAGGTTGAACAGATTTCATTTCTTGGTCGGGGATGGACTGTTGCCCTCGCCCAGGAAGCCGGACTTAAAACACGCGAAGCTGCGCAATTTTGGTCTGAGGCATATCCTCAATTCGATTATCGTCATGGACCAATGTCAATTGCTCAAAAAGGGCGTGCCGTATGGGTTTTTGGCGAATTAGACCCAAAATTAGAAGCGGAAATCATTGCAACTGGAGCTCTTTTAGAGAAGAGTTCGTTGGACCCGATGGCACATTTGATTCGCGCTCAACGCGTAGCAATTGAAATCGCAAAACTGAAAGGTCTTGATCCTGATCATCCTCGAGGATTATCGCGTTCAGTCATTCTCGGCTAGTTAGTGATAGGAAATAAGAAGCACGAAGTCATAAAACCAAATAGAGATGAAAGGCTAACCACAATATGCAAAACGCAATAAAAATTAGTAAGTCTCAAAAGAGCATTGCAATTGTTGTCGCAGTTGCATCAGCTTTCGGTTTCGCTTCACTCGCTGCGCCAGCAAAGGCAGCTAGCCCAGTGACCATTTCGGTTGTGCTAGCAGCGCCTCCGCTTCCTCCTGCCATGCTTGCTGAGTTCACAAAAGCAACGGGAATCAATGTTAAATGGACTCAAGTGGATTGGGACTCTCTCCAAACCAAAATTGCCGCTGGATCAACAGCAAATACTTATTATGCAGATGCAACAGATGTCGACTGGTCCCGAGTTGGACAACTTGGAAAACTCAACTGGTTCCTCCCAATGGAAAAGTATTTAGATACCAAGGCGTTAGCAACGGATATGCCACAACTAAGCAGCTTCACAAAGAATGGCCATGTTGTAGGTATTCCTTATGACGCTTCATTCATGGTTACAACCGTGAACAAAGCGCTCTTTGCAAAAGCTGGCATTACAAAGATGCCAACAACAATTGATGAGTACACAGCAGACTTGAAAGCTGTAAAAGCAAAAAATGTAGTTCAGTATCCACTGAATATTCCATTTGCAGCAGCAGAAGGTCTTTCAACTTATTGGTATGAAACAACTGGAGCATTCGGTGGACACATCCTCGATGCCGCAGGCAAGCCACTCTTTACAGATCCAGCAAGTGCTGGCTACAAAGCTGCTGCTTGGATGGTCAACGCAGTGAAGACTGGTCTTGTCCCACCAGGAAATATCAACGTTGCAGATAGCCAAGGTCAACAAACACTGATGGCTAAAGGAAAGGTCGCTTCAACATTTAGCGATTACTCCGGAAACGTCGGTTCTCTTTACGATGTTGCTGCGTCTTCATCGGTTGTACATCAAGTTCAATACTTGGCGACTCCCGGCGCAAGCGGACCAACTTCAAATCTAGGAAACCCAGATGGAATTGGAATTCCTGTAAAAGCCAAGAACCCAGCGGCAGCAGCTAAATTTATTAGCTGGTTCACCGATGGTAAGAACATGGCTGACTTTGCCGGTGCAAATGGAACTGCACGTACATGGGTAGGTTATTTCTTCCCATCACGTCTTTCCGGCATCGCAATTCTCAATAAGAAAGGCTCCATTATTGGAGGAGATGTCTTGGCAGGAATGCTCAAGACTTCTGCTGCAGTATTCCCACAAGGAGCACCAGCTTGGTACCCAGAGTTCTCAGGCGCTGTTTATACAAACCTGCATGCAGCGGCCGCCGGAACAATGACTGTTGACGCAGCTATAAAAGCAATTGGTGCAGTAGCAACAAAGCTTTCAAGCGGTAAATAGTCAACATCCGAAGGAAATCAAATAGCCACCAGGCAGATCTGGTGGCTATTTCCAATCTTGAGCAATTGGAGGTGATCAAGTGAAAAAGAAAACGGATTTTCTCCCATACGCACTAATTTCACCTCTGATTATCTTCATCGTTCTTTTAGCTCTCACACCAGCAGCTTTCACAACCATCGCTGCATTTTTTAAAGTTCAACCGCTAAATCCCCCAACACATTTCTCAGGCCTTGAAAATTTTCGAGATATTTTGCATAACGCCAATGTTATTTCGAGCTTGGGTAATACATTCATTTACATCATTATTGGCGTCACTCTTTCTACGGTCCTAGGAATTTACTTTGCTGTAATTTTGCAGCGCCGATTCGTAGGCCGCTCTATTTTAATAGCAGTGCTTATTCTTCCTTGGGCGCTCCCAGGAGTAGTGGAAGGAATTCTATGGACCGGAATTTGGGATGCAAATACCGGAGTTCTAAATAGTGTTTTGAAATCAATGCATCTCATTACCCACTATCAAGTCTTTCTTGGGCAACATAAGTTCCTGACCATTCTTGCAATTGAAGTAGTCCAAGTTTGGCAAATCACCCCGCTATCAACAATTCTTATTTTGGCAGTCCTACAAAATATTCCAGATGATTTATATGAGGCTGCGACGATTGATGGTAGTAATGGCAGGAAATCATTCCGTTACTTAACGTTGCCACTCATACGCCCTGGTATCGCTATTGCTGTTGTCCAATCCATCATTGCCACACTTAATATTTTTGATCAGCCATATATCTTGAATGGCGCAGCGTCCACGGCAAATTCTCTTGCTATGGAAACGTATGCAGTGAGCTTCCAAAACCTAAATTTTGGGCAGGGATACGCACTTTCACTTCTCATCACACTCTTCACGCTCTTTATTTCGGTAATAGTCGCAAAATTTATCTACAAGAAGGTTGAATACTGATGAAGCTGCATAAAAAGGGTTTCAGACGTTTTGGCGTTGGAGTCATACTTTCTTGGTCTCTTGTTCCGATTTATTGGGTTATTAATACGAGTTTCCAAACCGATGCCCAAATTTCCGATACACCGGCACATTTGTTTCCCCCAACTCCAGGATGGGCGAATTACAAAGCGCTACTCATTGGAGATGGTGAGCTTCCAAGTATGATCCGCCGAGCAACAATCAATATTTTTATTGAATGTATCTCGGCAACCATCATTACAGTTGTTTTGGCTTCACTTGCAGCTTATGCCTTTGCTCGAATGGAATTTAAAGGCCGCAAGTTCTTCTTGTTCGTCGTTGTTATGACTATGGCTTTCCCAACATATACAACGCTGATTCCGATGTATCGAATTATGGCGATGGTGCACTTGGTAAATACATATCTTGGAATCATCCTCTGTTATGTCTCAGGATTTTTGCCTCTCGCAACATGGATTCTCTTTAGCTACATGCAAAGCCTTCCGCTGGCAATTGAGGAAGCTGGATCAGTCGATGGTGCATCTCGGATGCAAATATTCCGACTTATCGTTTTGCCGCTAACTATGCCTGCGATTGCCTCGACGGCGGTTATTACATTCCTCTTCGCGTGGGCCCAATTCATCTTTCCTCTTGTTCTGGCAAGTGATCAATCCACTCAACCCCTAACCGTAATTGTTGCCGCCATTCAGGGGCGTCACATAGTTCCTTATTCACTTCTTAGTACAGCGGGAGTGATTGCGTTAAGCGTTCCTGCTGTTATTGCACTTCTTACAAATAGGTTTATTGTCAGTGGTCTCATCAACGGTAGCGTCAAGTGATTGGAATATAAGATGAATAAGAAGGTCTTCACTCTCATAGGCGCTGGAAGCACAGTATTTACCCCAGGCCTTATGCATGATTTGGCGCAATCAAAGTTATCCGATGACTTTGAGGTCCATTTATACGATATCAATAATGAGTCCTCAGAAATTATGGCACGTGTGGGTAATCGAATTGCGACCCTCCATGGCTCCAAAATGGTTGTTAAGGCCTATACCAGTCAGCGCGAGGCCCTTAAAGGAACTGATTTTGTTACGACAACAATTGCCGTTGGGGCAGCGGCTGGTTGGAAAGCTGATTTAGAAATCCCTCGTAAATATGGAATTCACCAAACCGTTGGGGACTCTGTCGGACCGGGCGGAGTATTGCGTGCACTTCGACATGTTCCTGCACTCGTCTCGATTGCCGAGGACATTGCAGATGTTGCACCGAACGCTTGGTATATCAATTACAGCAATCCATTGACTGCCAATGTTCGTGGAATTCATAAATATACTGGAGTAAACGTCGTAGGTCTTTGCCACGGAACGATGCATACACGCTCAAAGATTCTTGCTGACTTAGGAATTGAAGACGTTGGCGTCGAAACTATTTTTGCCGGCATAAACCACCTTTGTTGGCTACTAGATATTAAACAAGGATCAACAAATTTATACTCGAAACTTCGTGACGCCGTAAACGCTAAAGCTGGCGATGTAAACGCGGCAATAAATTATGAGGAGGGTGTTCACTCACCTGTCTCAGCAGACCTGTTTAAAACATTCGGACTTTATCCAGCACCAGGTGATCGACATGTTGCAGAATTCTTTGGTAGTTATCTAACGCGACAAGACTCCGGTGAATTGCATTGGGGCTTGCAAGGTGGATTAAATATGACAGAACTTTATATTGGCGAGAAAGGCGACTTGTGGGAAGAACTTCGCGCTCAAGCCGACGGCTCAACCCCAGTACACAAACGTGATAACCAAGAAGCGGAGCGACTTGTTTCAATTGCCGAGGCTTTAATCACCGGTAAGAGCCATGTCGAACTTGCAGTAAATGTTCCCAACAATGGAGCTATCTCAAACTTGCCGCCTGAAGCAGTAGTCGAAGTTCCTGCCGTGATTGGCGCTAATGGTGTGACGCCGCTTCGTGTTGGAGCCCTACCAAAAGCCATTGCAACTGTTTTGACCCAGCGATCACAGCAACAGGAACTCACAGTCACTGCCGCACGCGATCAAAGCCGAGAAATGGCTCTTCAGGCCCTCTACCTTGACCCGTTAGTTGCTAGCTACCAGAAGGCAACTGGCATACTTGATGATGCAATTGCATTTGATCCGAAACATCTTGGAGGGTTTTCAGAGTGACTTCATCAAATCAAGATCTCGTAATTGGTCTTGATGTTGGCGGTACAGAAATTAAGGCTGGGTATCTTCAAGGTTGCGAAATAATTGCGACCCGTCGTTGGGCGACGGAAAGAGAAAAAGGCTCAGATCATGCCGTTGACCAAGTATTACTTGCTGCAAAATCAATGCATGACGAATTTCCCGAAGCAAGAGCGATAGGCGTCGTTGTTCCCGGAGTGGTGAATACAAAAACTGGCGTTGCCGAATATTCAGAGAATATTGGTTGGCGAAACGTTCCATTTGTAAAAAAAATAAATGATTTAACAAAGTTGCCTGTTGGATTTGCTCACGACGTACGCGCCGGAGGAATTGCTGAATCACTGTATGGCGCTGGCAGGGGATTTGCTAACTCTTTTTTCATGCCAATCGGAACTGGTATCGCGGGGGCGATTATTCTCGATGGGGAAATTTACGATGATCCTTATGCTGGGGAAATTGGTCACCTGGATGTAAACAGCGGCTATATGTGTGCATGTGGAGTGATGGGTTGTCTTGAAAGTATTTCAACTGGACCATCAATTTTGCGGAGTTACAACAGCGAGAGTTCAAATAACTTTACAAGCGTTTCCCAAGTTTTAGAAGCCATGCACAACGGTGATGCCATCGCAATGAAGGTGTGGAAAGAAGCTGTTGATGCAATCGGATTTGCTTTAGCTGCTTACACAAATATTCTTGCGCCAGAAATTATTATTCTAGGTGGCGGAGTTTCAAAAGCTGGCGAAGATCTGCTCAAACCTATTTCTACGTATTTGGATTCCAGACTCACTTTTCAACGCCGACCAAAGATTGCAATTGCTTCATTAGGCGATCACGCCGGAATGATTGGTGCCGGGATTTTTGCAGCAAGGCAAAATAAATGATCATTCACGCAAAGGCGGCGATTATCGATGGTGAGCTTTGCAATAATGTAAAACTGGAAGTTATCGATGGAATTATCACTTCCTTGGATGTGAAAGGCCCGGCAGATCTGGTTGTCGAAGGAACTCTTATTCCTGGCTTTGTAGACATCCATTGTCATGGTGGAGCTGGCCATTACTTCAGCGCAAAGAGCTCAGCAGATATTCAAAAAGTTATTGAGATACATCGCGAAAATGGCACGACGACAATGCTCGCAAGTTTGGTCTCTGAACCTTTGGATTCGTTGAAAGAACAGATCACGCGCTTACTTCCATTTGTTCAGAGTGGTGAGATTGGCGGAATTCATCTCGAGGGCCCATACCTTTCGCCTCACAAATGTGGTGCCCATGATCCGGCTTTGTTGCGAGATCCAGTTATATCCGAATTGAAAGAACTACTTGATGTTGGCGATGGCGCAATTTCGATGATGACACTCGCGCCAGAATTGCCACATGGAATTGAAGCGATTGACTTTCTCGTCGAAAACGGAGTTGTTGTTGCACTTGGACATACAAACGCGGATGCAGCCGTTGCTGAAAAAGCGATATCAGCGGGCGCTTCGCTAGTTACACATTTCTATAATGCGCTTCCTACTATTGACCACAAGAACCCAAATATCACCTTAACTACTTTGCTTGACGATTCGATGGCGCTCGAACTTATTAATGATGGTCACCATGTGGATGATGGAGCAACAGAGTTATTACTTCGCACTGCTCCTGGGCGTGTAATTCTGGTAACGGATGCAATGTCTGCGGCAGGTGGCGCAGATGGTGGATTTACTATTGGGAAACTAGATGTGAATGTGAAAGATGGAGTAGCTCGCTTAACATCAAATGGTTCGCTGGCCGGAAGCACACTTACTATGAAGGCATCATTTGAAAGATTGATGAGCCAATTTGGATCTTCTTTAGAATATGCATCCTTTTGCGCTTCAACGCTGCCTGCGCGAACCTTGGGAATTGAATTTGTTGGGGAAATTGCGATTGGAAAGTTAGCGCATTTCGTTGAAGTAATAGATGGAAAAGTAGTTAAAACCTATCGTTACTAATTAACGCAAGGAATACCAGAACCGTCGACACCACTTCCATTTGCTTGGTGGGCATAGTTTGTTTTACTTGGTTTCGGTGATGGACTTGCAGTTGCTTTACCTTTTACGACAGGTGCTGGGTAGAACAAGTCCTGCGTGAATTTGCGAACAGTTGGGATATCAACTTTATTTACAGATTGACTGTTCTCCATGGTGTAGCCCTCGATAGGCAGAGTGTGGAAGATGATCTTTCCGCCGGTCAGAGATTTTGCTTGAGGAAGGAATCCAAGAACATCCCAACCGCTATCGATGACCACATCTTTCTTTGCAACATCAAGGAGTCCTTGTAGTTTGCTGAGATTGCCAAAAATTCCTTGCGTGCGGAATTTAGTGATAACTCCAGTAATGAATGCTTGTTGGCGATGAGTGCGATCAAGATCGCCATTTGGTAATCCGTGACGTTGACGAACAAATTGAAGGGCTTGAACACCGGTGATAGTTTGCAAACCGGCAGGGAATACCGCACCAGAATATTGTTTGTCATTTACAGCATGACGTAAGCAAACTTGGATGCCACCCAATGCTGTTGCCAAATCGTAAAAACCAACGAGGTTTACTTCGGCAAAGTGATCGATTGGAATTTGTAAGAATTGTGAAATTGTTTGGATCGTGGCTATGCGGCCCTTTTCGCGAGATTGTTGTTCGCGCATAGGTTCTTTAACACCAAGTTTGTAAAGGCGAGAATCTTCGGCATATTTTGCGTAACCATAGGCTTCTTTAATCTTTTTCATTCCAAAACCAGGAACATTGACATAGTCATCGCGAGGAATTGAAATAGCGGTTGCCGGGCCCTTTGCAGGGATATGAATAACAATCATTGTGTTTGTGTTGTATCCACCAACGGAGGATGAAGATCCAACATGCATATAATCCAAAAGCTTGCGAGGAAGGTTTGCTCCATTAGCGTCGCGACGAGAGTCAAGGCCGAGCAAAAGAATGTTTGTATCCCCATTTTTTGATGCAGGTACTCCGTAAAGGGCATGTGAGCGCGGAATGGAAGTTGCCGCCGTTTTCGTGAAAATCGCGAAAAGTGCCGATGCAAAAACAACGCCAACCGAGAGGGCGGCAATGATCTTCTTGCTTCGCGTGCTCTTTGTCTGCCTAGTAGTCATCAAGGCGCAATGATAGCCAATCAAGCGGAGAATTCTGACGAGCGTATGATTAGAGTATGAGCAAAATCAGTGGATTCAATGAAAAGCTAGCAGCAAAAATAACAGCTGGAGTCGCCACTATGTGGTGTGCCTATGCTTTTGCGATTATCGCCCTGATCTCTCTTCCTTCTGCCCTTAAA
This sequence comes from uncultured Actinomycetes bacterium, assembly GCA_903844115.1. GTDB lineage: Bacteria > Actinomycetota > Actinomycetes > Nanopelagicales > Nanopelagicaceae > PALSA-747. The sequence continues at coordinate 10,579 of CAIMSI010000084.1, read as the reverse complement.
AGTGGCAGTGTTCTCGTGATTGTTGCGTGGATTGCCCAAACATTCCTTCAGCTAGTTTTGCTTTCCATCATTATGGTGGGACAAAATGTTGGGGCTAAATCAGTTGAGCAAAAGATCAACGAAACACATGCCGCATCCCTCGGCGAATTTGAGTTAGCTAAAGAAGCACGTGCTTTTGCTCAACAAGAACTTGCCGAATTGAAGGAAATTGCCGCCGAAATTCACCGAGTTATTCAAGATATTGAGGGCAAGTCAAAATAAATGCGTGAAATTCTTGCGCGTCCACATTACCGGCGCTTCCTAGTAGCACGCTTCATTTCAAATTTTGGAAATGGAATGGGCCCGATTGCCCTTGCATTTGGAATTCTTCATATGCGTGGTGGAAGTGCGTCCCTGCTCGGTTGGATATTGGGTATCCAAACAATTGCCATGCTTTGTATGTCACCGCTCGGCGGAGTGATTGCTGACAAATATGGCCGCGTAATGGTCCTAGGACTAATGGACATTATTGGTGGAACCGCCTTTCTTGTTCAGGCATATTTTTTTAGTACCGGACATGTTCCAATTGGAATTTTCTTGTCGGTAAATATTATTTTTGGTTTGGCGTGGGGAGTTTTTTGGCCGGCATTTGGTGGTCTGATGCCTGCCCTTGTCGATGAAGTTGATTTGCAGAAAGCAAACTCCGCTAATCAATTTACAGCCAATATCGCAATTATTTCAGGTACAGCCGTTGGTGGAATTCTCGTTTCAACCGTCGGCTCCACAATTGCTCTGACTATCGATGCCGCAAGTTTTCTTATCTGCGGACTAATAGTTTTCAGTATGCGCCACTTAACTGTTTCCGTAGATTCCGAATCATCAATGTTTGATGATCTTCGACATGGATGGAAAGTATTTCTTTCATTCCGTTGGATTGTCGTAATTGTTGCTGCATTTGGCGTAATAGTGATGTGCTGGGCAGCGGCAGAAAATGTTTTAGGACCATTGATCTCATTGAAAAGTTTTAACGGAGCAAAATCATGGTCAATAGTTCTTTCGGCAGAAGCGGTCGGTTACATTGTTGGGTCTTTGCTTGGAATGCGGATCAGACCTAAATATCCAATGCGTTTTCTGATGCTGATGACTTTTTCAGTCTCAATTTATATTTTCTCAATGGCAAGCCCAATGAAGCTTTGGGTAATTGCACTTTGTGCTTTCTTCTGGGGGGTCACTCTAGATTTATGGGGCGCAATTTGGACCACGGCTCTTCAAAAGGAAGTTCCTCGCGACTCTCTTTCACGAGTGTCAGCCTTCGATGGAATGGGTTCACTTTCATTGCGACCATTAGGCCTGGCAATTGCCGCTCCGATGGCTTCGTGGTTGGGGCTCACTCACACCTTAGAAATATTGGCAATCTTGGCGGCGATTTTTACTGGGCTTACCCTGGTATTTCCTCAAGTCAGAAATATGCAGTTCACAGATAACTCTTAGGAAGTATGGGTAATTCTTCAAGGATTGTTGGTTTACATTAAGGCAAACGTTTCATACGAGGAGAGAAAATGTTGAAGATTACAAGCAGTGCAGGCAAAGTCATTGTAGGTATCGTTATTGGCGCTAGCGCAGTCGGTGGATTTGCTACCGCAGCTGGCACATTTAGCGGATCAACATCGGTTATTTGCGCCGATAATCGTACAAATGCTTTGTATGCCGCACCTTCGAATGGCGTGTGTGCGACAAGCCGCACCGCTATTTCACTTTCTCAAGCAAGCGCGTCGACGCTTCCAGCAACTTCCATTAAATCTGTTGTTCAAAAGGTCTCACCGTCGGTTGTCACAGTGAACGTAACTGTTGGCACTGGTGGAGATTCTGGTAGTGGCTCAATTATTCAATCTGATGCAAATACTTCATACATATTGACAAATAATCACGTTATCGAAGCGGCCGCTACAAGTGGCACTATTCAAATTGAACTTAACAACGGGGATCAAATAACCGCAACTATTGTTGGGCGAGATGCAGCCTATGACCTTGCAGTTCTCAAAGTTGCTAAAGGAAATCTCCCCGTGATTCAAATTGGAGATTCCGGAACACTTTCCATCGGAGATTCTGTGATTGCTTTCGGCTCTCCATTGGGACTTGCCGGAACTGTGACATCAGGAATTGTTTCATCGCTAAACCGACCTGTCACAACCGGTGGCACAGCATCTGGTGTTAATTCTTACGTCGATGCAATTCAAACCGATGCCGCAATTAATCCTGGAAATTCTGGTGGTCCTTTGACTGATTCACTTGGACGGCTCATCGGCGTTAATAGTGCAATCGCCTCAACTGGTTCATCTGCTACAGGCCAGTCTGGAAATATTGGTTTAGGTTTTGCTATTCCTATTAATGAGGCAAAGCGCGTCTATACCGAAATTATTACCTCTCCAACACACACAAGTACAAGGCCATTGCTCGGTGTTTATTTTGACACCACGTATACGGGCGTCGGAGCGAAGGTTTCCCAACTTGTTGCTGGTGAAGGTGCGGAAAAGGCTGGAATTCCAGTTGGCGCGATTGTGACTGCAATCGATGGAAATCGCGTTGTAGATCAGTTATCTGCAATCGTGAAAATCCGTTCCTATGCCCCAGGTACCACAATTACTGTGACTGTCACTTTGCCAAGCGGTGGAAGCAAACAATTCACGGTGAAGTTGGGTTCATCTACAAACTAGGATAGATGCATGGCTAACCGGAATCTGATCAATCTTGAATCAGCTTCCAAGGCCTTTGATATCAAACCACTACTCCTAAACGTTTCACTCGGATTATCCGAAGGTGAACGGATAGGAGTAGTTGGTCGAAACGGTGGCGGTAAATCCACCTTGCTAAAAATTCTGGCAGGGGTAGAGCCACTTGATGAAGGTCGCATTTCCCAAGGATCCAGCGTTCGAGTAGGAATGCTTTCGCAGACCGATAGCGCAGCGCCCGGTGCAACTGTTCGGGAGGTCGTCTTAGGTGAAGCGGCAACACATGAATGGGCCGGCAACATTGAAGTACGCGATGTATTGCATGGGCTCTTTGGGGGCTTTGGTGATGAAATCCTTGATCGTAATTTGCATTCACTATCAGGTGGAGAGCGCCGCCGCGTAAACCTTGCAAAACTATTGATTGAAGAGCTCGATGTTTTATTACTCGATGAGCCCACAAACCATCTCGATGTTGAAGGTGTTGCATGGCTTGCGCAATATATTAAGACACGAACAAACCTCGCCGTTGTTGTGATTACCCACGATCGCTGGTTCTTAGATGAAGTCAGCGACAATATATGGGAAGTTGTGGATGGAGATGTGAAGGAATATGAAGGTGGATATTCCGCATATGTTCTTTCCAAGGCAGAACGTCAACGCCAAGTAGGAGTAGAAAATAGTAAGCGCGAGATGTTAGTTCGAAAGGAGCTTGCATGGCTTCGCCGCGGCGCACCAGCCCGAACTGCGAAACCAAAGTTTCGAATCGATGCTGCAAACATGCTCATTGAAAATGAACCGCCCATTCGAAATGACGCCGAGCTTCTGAATTTTGCAACAAATCGGCTAGGCAAAACTGTCTATGAGTGCCAACATATTTCAATCGCAGCAGGGGATAAAGAACTGCTCGATAATGTTTATTGGAATATTGGTCCGGCCGATCGCATCGGAATAATTGGCGTAAATGGATCAGGTAAGACAACTCTGATGCGCACGCTAGTGGGTGAACATAAAGTTTCTGCTGGCAAACTAGTAACCGGAATTACCGTAAAGCCCGCTTTCCTATCTCAGCATTTAGCAGAACTCAATCCAGAATGGCGTGTGCTAGAAGCGGTCGAACATGTTGCCAAGTATGTTGAAATTGGAAGCGGTAAAGAACTTTCAGCTTCCCAACTTTGTGAACGCCTTGGTTTTGATCGCGAATCACAATGGACCCCCGTAGGAGATTTATCGGGTGGGGAGCGGCGCCGCCTTCAACTGACACGATTGTTAATGGATTCGCCAAATGTTTTGTTACTGGATGAGCCAACAAATGATTTCGATGTTGAAACTCTTACAGCGCTGGAAGATTTACTTGATACGTTTGCCGGAACCCTCCTTGTGATTTCTCACGATAGATACTTTCTTGAGCGGGTCTGTACCCGCTTTGTTGGCCTGATGGGAGATGGAACACTGCGCGATCTGCCTGGCGGTGTGGATGAGTACCTTCGATTACGTGCGGCCAATCAGGTAGATGAGTCGAAAGTTGAAATAAAGCAGAGCGTTTCAAGTGCTGCCTTGGCACGTGATGCCAAGAAAGAAATAGCAAAGATTGAAAAACAAATCGAGAAGGCTCGCGCACAAATTGCTGACTTACATATAGCGCAAAGTCAGTTTGCAACTGATCACGAGAAACTTGCAGAGGTCATGACAGAACTTGCAATTGTGACCAAGCGAATCGAGGAACTAGAAGAGCAGTGGTTGCTTACAAGTTCGCTTTACGAACAGCACTCGCCACAGTAGTAGCAATTCGAGGATCAAATACGCTTGGAATGATGAAATTAGCGTTGAGCTGTTCATCTGAAACGCATTCTGCAATCGCCATCGCAGCAGCAGTTAACATCTTGTCGGTAATCTTCGTGATATTTCCGTCAAGAAGACCGCGGAAAATTCCAGGAAATGCCAAGACATTGTTAATTTGATTTGGTTGATCACTTCGACCAGTTGCAACGACGGCTGCATGTTTGCGAGCAAGAATTGGATCAATTTCTGGATCTGGATTAGCAAGAGCGAACACAATCGATCCTGGAGCCATGGATTCCACATCTGCTTCGGTAATCATGTTTGGGCTACTCACGCCGATGAAGATGTCTGCTCCTTTGAGGGCCTCATGAACATCTCCGCGGAAATCACCTGGGCTGCAATTATCTACAAACCAGGTACGCATTGGGTCATCGCCATCACGGTGCTCGTGGACAACGCCTTTACGGTCATAACCAATAATGTTTTGAGCTCCGCTGGCAACGAGCAAGCGAGCAATTGCAGTACCAGCAGCTCCAACACCAATCATCACAATCTTGGCGTCAGCTAGATTCTTTTTTACGAGCTTGAGTGCATTAGTAAGTGCAGCCAGAACAACGATTGCAGTTCCGTGTTGGTCATCATGGAAAACTGGGATATCAAGCAAATCGCGCAAGCGACGTTCTACTTCAAAGCAACGTGGAGCAGAAATATCTTCTAAATTAATTCCGCCGTAAACAGGCGCAATAATTTGAACAGTACGAACGATCTCATCGACATCTTGGGTATCAAGGCAGACTGGCCATGCATCTACATCGGCAAAACGCTTGAATAGTGCAGCTTTACCCTCCATCACAGGAAGGGCAGCTTCAGGCCCAATATTTCCTAGACCAAGAACAGCAGAACCGTCTGTAACGACAGCAACAGTGTTGCGCTTGATAGTAAGACGACGTGCATCTGATTTATCTGCAGCAATAGCTTGGCTAATGCGTGCAACGCCAGGGGTATACGCCTGGGAAAGATCATCACGGTTTTTGAGCGCGACTTTTGAGACAACTTCAATCTTTCCGCCTAAATGTAGGAGGAATGTGCGGTCTGAAACTTTGCGAACTTTCAACTCTGGATTCGCAGTCAGCGCAGCAGTAATTTCTTCTGCATGGTCTGCGTTAATTGCATCGCAAGTAACGTCTATGACGACATGTTCGATATTAGATTCAACAACATCGAGGGCGGTGATTGACGCACCTGTCTTCACAAGCGCAGCTGTAATAAGACCAACTGGTTGTGATGATGGTGTGCCTTCGACTCGAATTGTTATTGCGTAGCCGGGGCTAGTTGATGCCATTTATTTATACAACTCCATATAATCGATCACCAGCATCACCAAGGCCTGGAACGATATACCCGCGTTCATTGAGTTTCTCGTCCATTGCCCCAGTAACAACTGTTATTGGGAAGTCAGAAGATGCGAATGCATCCTGAACATTTTTCATTCCTTCTGGCGCAGCGAGAATTGTTATCGCTGTGATGTCTTTGGCGCCTCGTTCGATTAAATAATTTATTGCTGCAATAAGAGTTCCACCTGTAGCAAGCATTGGATCCAGGATGTAGCACTGGCGACCTGCGAGATTTTCTGGCAGACGATTTGCATAGGTAGAAGCTTGAAGAGTTTTTTCATCTCGAACCATGCCAAGAAATCCAACTTCTGCAGTCGGAATCAAGCGAGTCATGCCTTCCAGCATTCCAAGGCCCGCACGCAAAATTGGAACAACAACAGGACGAGGCTTTGCAAGAACTGCGCCAGTTGTTTGCGCAACAGGAGTCTTGATTGTGAGAGGGACAGTCTTCACTTCTCGCGTTGCCTCATAGGCAAGCAACATCACGAGCTCCTCAGTCAATTGGCGAAATGTAGGCGAATTCGTTTTTTCGTCGCGTAATACCGTCAATTTATGGGTGATAAGCGGATGGTCCGCCACGTGGATTTTCACACTCCCACGATAGCGGGGAAATGACACTTGTCCCATAGTCTGGGAAGTGACAGTATTAACATCATCGGTACTAGTTGAGCATAACCAGCAAAAGGGGGCGTGACATGGCTGATCAAGACTATGGCGTACTTGCTTGGCACGAAGATGGCCGCTGGAATGTGGAGTTGCTCGAAGACCCGAACGATATGACTGCGATCCTTGATGACTTGAAATCAAAACGAGTCAACGGTGGAACTTTTGCTCTCATCGCTATCGATGATGAATTCTTTATTATTGCTCGCACCTTGGGTGCGCAAACACAAATGATGATTAGTGATGTTACGTATGCAACCGAATATGACATCGCCTCCGACTTAATTGACTTGTTGGATTTGCCAATGCCTGAAGAGGACGATGATTCACAACCTGGTGGAGATGTTGATCTACTTGCAGACCACGGCATGAGCGCGATGGAATTAGAAACTCTTGCTGCTGATGAAGAGTTATTTCCTGATGAACAGATAGAAGCAATCGCTTGGCGTTTAGGATTTGGAGAACAGTTCTCGGAGCTCATGGCCTAACCGATGTCGACCTTCAACGAAATTGCGATGCGGCGAGCGCTTCTTATTGCGGGACAAGCACTTGATTCTGGAGATGTTCCAGTTGGCGCCGTTGTTATGGACACAATGGGAGAAGTTTTTGGTGAAGGTAGAAATCAACGCGAAGAAGAGAACGATCCATCTGCTCACGCTGAAATAGTTGCACTTCGCAAAGCTGCAAAAGCAAAAGGAAATTGGCGGCTTGATGGAATGACCCTAGTTGTAACACTTGAACCATGTGCGATGTGCGCAGGTGCTATCGCACAATCACGAATTAAAACCCTTGTCTTTGGCGCATGGGATAAAAAAGCTGGCGCTGTCGGTTCAGTTTGGGATGTGCTTCGTGATCCGCGCGCACCACACCAAGTAGAAGTTATTTCTGGTGTTATGGAAGAAGAGTGCGCTGAAATTTTAAAGAAGTTTTTTGAGAAATTACGATAGTTTCTAGATAACGATTTCGTACGAAGGATTCAAGATAGTAAGTGCACCCTCATCTTCTGCAACCATTCCTTCTGCGCAGAGTGTGGAACCAACTTCAAGACCAATCACTTCACGGCGGCCTAAGAATTGCAATGTAATTCCGCCAGTTTCATCCCAGACCTCAATTTCCACACGTGGATGAGATCCTGATGGTGCTGTGCGAATGGCAGTTACTTTTCCGCGTACGTGTGCACGATGTCGCCATGTTGCGGTGTTGATTGGGATAACACTTTCAGAATAATGAGATGTATCAACCACTTCATTTACTTCATCACTGACTCGACGTAGGCGTGAAGTATGAGTTATAGATGATTTTTCTTCTGCCTTGGGCTCAATCAATGGCTCGTTAGCTAGAACTCGTGTTACATCGAATGGAACAATTGTTGCTACAACACGTGGCAATTGGGAAATAGGTTTCGCAATCTCATCCGCTGTCTGATCGTGGAGTAAACGTCCAAGAACTGCAGAGTAAGCACGGCGTGGAAGCAGAAGTGTTAATTCAACATTAGGAGCCTGAGTTGTACGAATTGCATAGTCAACAGCGGCATTTGGAATACGACGATCTGGGCAATCGATAAGTTCTAAAGAGACATCAGTAAGCGCTGGATTCGTTACCCACGCCTCTTTGATTTCTTCTGCGTGGCGATCATCGATAACAAAATGCACCGCTTTCAAGCTGCGCGGCTTGAGTGAGCGTGCGTAACGAACAGTTCCAAGGGTTGCAAGATCCACGGCATCTACAAGAACAGTTGCATCGTGACGCGTGATTGATGTTGCGCGGTTTTCAGATGCACCCACGCGCAGAGCCGCTTGTTCACGTCGATACTGTCCATTGAGTCGGATGAGAGCGAAAACAATGATCGGCGTAATCGCCAGAATGATCCAGGCCCCTTCGGTAAATTTAACAACTGCAAAGATCAAGATAATGACCGCCGAAACGGCTCCAGATAACCAGTTCACGACAACCTTATAAACCCATCCGCTTTCTTTATGTTTCAAAGCGCGCTTGCCCATTCCGAATCCAACGAGGGCGAATCCAGTGAAAACGCCTAAGGCGTAGAAAGCAACGAGGTGGTTAACCGATCCTCCGGTAAATAAAACGAGCGCAACAGCGCCACCAGAAAGAAGAAGTATTCCGTTTGAAAACGCTAGACGGTGTCCGCGCTTTGTAAGTTGGCGAGGTAGAAAGCCATCATTTGCAACAAAGTTCACTAAATACGGGAAGCCCGAAAATGCAGTATTTGCTCCGGTAATAAGAATCAACATGGTTGTTCCCTGAACAACATAGAACATGATGTTTCCAAATGTTCCAGAACCTAGCGTCGCCTTAGCAATTTGAGAGATAACTGTTGGGGTACCTGTTTCATAAGGAGTGGCCCACGTGCGATGTGCAAAATATGAAACTCCAAAGACAAGTGAACCCAAGATAGCCGACATAACAACAAGAGTTTTGCGAGCATTGACACCTTCTGGTGCGCGAAATAGCGATACGCCATCTGAAATAGCTTCAAGGCCGGTAAGAGAAGAACCACCATTTGCAAAAGCGCGAAGCAAAATAAATATCGCTGCAAAATTCAACAAGCCTTTTGCTTGCCCAATTGCGACGGCCCCATGTAAGGCACTTGGATCAAACTTAGGCAGCGTACCCATCGTCATCCGATAGATACCCATACCGAACACGGTTACGAGTGAGAGCACAAATAGATATGTAGGAAGTGCAAATGCCGCACCTGCCTCTTTCACACCACGAAGATTTCCAAATGTAAGCAGCGCGATGACAGCAAGGGTCATCCAAAGTTTGTAAGGGTGTAGACCTGTGAATGTCGAAATAATTGCGTCTATACCGGCTGAGGATTGAATTGCCACCGTAACGATGTAATCCAACATGAGAGCAACGGCGGCAATCTGCGAGAAGAGTGGTCCCAAGTTATCGCGCGATACGACGTATGCGCCACCGGACTTTGTATAAATCTGAACAACTTCGCGATATGAAATTGTGACGATGACGAGAACCGCGAGAACGATTGCAGTCATTGGCATCAAAATATTAAAAGCCGCTAAACCAAAAGCAGGAAGAAGAGCAAGAAGAATCTGTTCCGAACCGTACGCCGATGAAGAGATGCAATCTGAGGAGAGGATTCCGAGAGCAAATTTCTTAGAAAGACGTTGGTGTGAAAGTGAATGCCGGTTGAGAGGGTTGCCCAAAAAGAATTTCTTCAGTTTGTATACAAAGGGATCCTTTAAATGCGCGTGCTCTTGCAGGACCATCGGGGTTGGGGCGTCATCACTCCAGGCTTTAGGCACATGCAAATGTTACTTGCCTCATGGCGGTTTTTCTTACCATGCGTATGATTCAGCCATGAATCTTAAAACTGACCTATACATCAATGGCGAGTGGGTAAAAGGCGACGGAACAATGCCTGTTTATGACCCTTCAACTGGGACAGTGATTGCCGAAGTTCAAACAGCTGGCGATCAACATTGTGCTGCCGCTGTCGATGCAGCTGCTGGTGCGCAGAAATCATTCGCAGCACTTGCACCACGCATTCGTGGTGAGATTCTCCGCAAAGCATTTGAGATTATGGTTGCTGAAGCCGATGATATTGCGCGACTAGTAAGCCGCGAAAACGGAAAAGTTTTTTCAGATGCAAAGGGCGAAGTTCTCTACGCCGCAGAATTCTTCCGCTGGTTCTCAGAAGAGGCAGTTCGCACACCTGGTGACTTCCGCAAGTCTCCATCAGGAGATAAGCGAATTCTTGTTACACACCAACCAATTGGTGTTTCAATGTTAATCACACCATGGAATTTCCCTGCAGCAATGGCCACTCGAAAGATCGGACCTGCAGTTGCTGCCGGTTGCACAATGATTTTGAAGCCAGCAGGAGAGACCCCTCTTACTGCTCTTTATATTGTTGACATCATGGAACGCGCTGGACTTCCAAAGGGCGTTCTCAATTTTATTCTGCCATCAAAAACAGGACCAATGCTTTCAAAAGTTCTACATGATCCACGTGTCCGCAATCTTTCCTTTACTGGATCAACCGAGGTT
>CAIMSI010000083.1 GCA_903844115.1 uncultured Actinomycetes bacterium | reverse complement strand
TGTCAATGCAACCAGGACCATTCAATAATCAACCTTGGCAGCAACCTCCTTACGTCAACCAACCATGGCAACAACCACCTTATAGTTATCAGCCATGGGTGCAACCTCCTAATTTCCGCCAACCACGAAGTGGCTTTGCTCAGCTAGAAAACATTCTGTTGCTACTCATTGGACTCAACTGGCTCAGCAATCGCACTGTTGAAAAGAAGCGGCGTCCATTACTAGCGCAGGGCAACAGCATCGCAATCACAGTTGTTGATTTCACAATTCTTGACTACTCAACACTTCGTGTGTTCCTCTCTGCAACAAACCACGGTGATCTAAACGGCGAGCGTGATTTTGAAATCTTTATTGACGCTCAAATTGACGGTCATTCAACTGGTGACGGACGAATGAAAGGGACTATTCGCCTCGCAGCCCACGAACGTACAAATCAGTATTTAGACGTGTACGTTTCAAACTCCCAAGCAGTCAATGTTCGCCTACTCAACCAGGTTTCTTTAGTTCTAGACACAGAAAGGAGCTCAAAATGAGCAACGACACACTCGCATCAGACCAGCCACAGAATGCAGAGCAAATGCAACACAACCTGATGGTTCTTTCATGCATCCTCAGTGGTGACTACGTAACGGGCATTTGGGCCGAGGACTTCTTTAATACTCGACCTTCGAGAAGTATTCGCAATCAAGCACTTGACTTACGCCTCAGAAGAAAAGCACACGAGCGTCTCAGGCAATTTGAACAAGCATTTGATGTAGCGAGGCAAGAATTATCACTTGCAAAGACTATTGAGTATCCAATCTGGCGAGTGAGTAGCCTTCGCAGTGCTGGATACTTCTATCTACGCAATGGTCGACCAGATCTAGCTCGTGACGCATTCAACGAAGCAATCGACACCACATCTCGGTGGGTGCGCCATGAAGATCAGATGTTGAGGGTTTGGATAGCGTACGAACGCTCAAAGTGCACACTGGCGAGCGTCGAATCAGACTTGGCTCTTGATGATCCAAATGCAGCTATTAAGCACATTGAGCAATTTGAGACAGAACGAGAACATTTCTCCTACTGGAAGTCAAACCTCTTTCAGGCACGGGCACGACTAGCTGCCTACCAACAAAAGCACGGCCTAGAGCTAACCCATGGTCAAACTGCGCACTACTGGCTAGATAGTTCACTTGAGGCATCTAAAACAGTTGACGAGTGGAGTGGAACCATAAGCGTGCGAGGTGAACTCCTTCATCTGTGCAACCGTGAAATAGAGAGTGTCTTTCACAAAGCTCCAACACTCAACTATCCCAATAAGCAAGTTTTATACAATCCCATTCGCCAAGCTCAAGCTCTGCGACTAAGAGCTGAACTGTCTCATAATGCATCAGACATTTCGAAATACACGCTAGAAGCACTAAAGATCGAAGACGAATTATTCCTCGACTGGCCCTACTACCGATCAGAGCTCTGGTTCCTCGCTTAAAGAAAGAAGAAACAATGTTCAATGCCAAACTTCCTCAAAGCTTTATCACTGTTTCAGTACTGCTATTTCTTGTGCTGACTCTCAGCGAATGGATTCAGTCAGCTGTCCCCTACGGAACTGCATTCTTTCTCATCAACATTTTGCTTGTTGCAGGAAGAATTTTTTCAGAAATCTGGCTTGTTGCTGGTGGAATAGGTCTTGGGCTTGCCCGTGGAATTCTGGCATATAAGTGTTTTCGAGCTCCGAGCAGCTTCAACAATCAGAAGCGCATAGTGCGATGGAGCAAGTCGATTCTTAGTGCTGGACTAATGCTGCTTGCCTTCCTGATTGGACACTATGTAACTAACTTCGTTCTGGATAGTTCGAACTTTGGATACTACATAGGTGTCTGGTTGGGCTTTGAGTTCAGTCTCTTCTTGCTATGGGAATGGACTATTCGTCGAGGTTTTCTAAACAGGTTCAAGAAGTCAACCAACCCTGTTTACGAATAGGGAAAATTACAAATGATGAAGAGCTTTAGAATTTCAGGCTATTTAGATGAAATGTCTTTAGCAATGTCCTCAAGGTTATTAAACCAGATTGACATGTGGCCATCATCGTCGAAGTAGCGACCAGTGGCACCCTCGATGTTTTTAGTCAGCCAGTCCCCGTGAGTTCTGGGGACGAATAGGTCGCTTCCACCAAACCAGATCGAAGTCGGAACTTTGATGTCACTAACTGAGAATCCCCAAGCCTTTATAAAAGCTTGATCATCATCTTGAAAGCCATCAGCACTCACTGAGAATGCGTGATGTAGGTCTTTCACTTCCCTCTCTCGTTGCTCTAAAGAAGTCCAAGAAGCTTTGTCTACTTCAGACATGAGACCACCAAAGGCTTCAATGACATTGTCTGTAGTCACAGATCTGAGATGTTATCCGGCTTCTTTGACGCTCGCTTCATACTCAGGGCCACCCTGCAGCGCGAGATTGAACTCTTCAATGTTCTCTGGCCCCATGCCCTCG
>CAIMSI010000082.1 GCA_903844115.1 uncultured Actinomycetes bacterium | reverse complement strand
GTTGGTTTCTTATTTAATGTTGCGACCATAGCAACGCCACATGCATCATGTTCATTGGCAGGGTCGTACAACCCTTGTGCAGATGGCACAGTAGAAAATAAGCCCATGATCGCTCCTATGAAAACTATGCAGGACGGTCAGGACTTCGATGGCCTAACGATGAACTCAACTTGGGTCTGACCCACCTTGAGCAGTGAGAAAGCGTATCAAGCCAATGCGGTATTGGCAGAATCAATTAAAGGATTTAGAGGGGCTTAGATGTGAACGAGTGAGCCAATCCCTGCGGTGATCAGCATGCCAAGTGATCCCCCGATGAATACTCGAAGAACCGTACGCACCAGCGGGGAGCCTGCAAGCTTGGAACTTGTTACTCCGGTGCCCACGAGCCCAATAAGAGTGAATAGGACGATCATCCAAACTTTGCCACTGGTGGTTGGCATAAGAGCACCAAGGAGCGGAATTGCTCCTCCAATAGCGAAACTCAGCGCAGAAGCAATCGCCGCTTGAAGTGGTCTTGCCTTGTGCATTTCAAAATGTCCGAGCTCATCACGAAGATGTGCTTCCAAAGCATTTTTCTCTGTAAATTTCTCTGCAACTTGTCTAGCTAAATCTCGAGGTAACCCTCGCTCTACATATATCTCAGCAAGTTCTTCTAATTCACCTTCTGGATCGATTGCTAGATGTTCAATCTCCATTTTCCGATCAGCTTCTTCAATATCAGATTGAGATTGAACTGAAATATATTCACCCACTGCCATTGACATCGAACCAGCTGCTATTCCAGCAATCCCAGTCAACGGAAGCAAACTAATTTTTCCAGCAGCGGCAATTCCTATCAGCAAGGATGCATTAGAAACTAAGCCATCATTTGCCCCAAGAACAGCGGCACGCAACCAACCAGACTTATGCGACTTGTGGTGCATGTTTCGCTGATAGACATGTTCTAAAGGCATATCGAGATTCTACCCAGGAATCTGGCTATCTGCTGGTTTGTTCACTTCGTGTTTCTGCTTTGTGTATAACCAGCCTCCGGAAGTGACGGCGCAGATCCCTGCAACCCAGATATTAAGGCGGAGACCAAATATATGGTGAGCGCTATCAATACGCAGGGACTCAATCCAAAGGCGACCACAGCAATAAAGAAAAATATATAGCAGAAATTGGCTACCTGCTTTAAGCTTTTTTACACTAGGAAAAAAGATAATTAACGAGGCAATCAGAAAGCACCAGATTGATTCATAGAGAAATGTCGGATGGAACGTTGCAAAATTTTCAAAACCGGTGGGGCGATTCCCGATGGGAATTTTTAGCGCCCAAGGAAGTGTTGTTGGTTTTCCGAAAAGCTCACCGTTAAACCAATTTCCCCATCGACCGATTCCTTGCGCAAACACAATTCCTGGGGTTAGGGCATCAAGGGCAAGAAGAAAAGTAAGTGAGCGTGGTTTTATTTTGAAATATAAAAAAGCTGTAGCAACGCCAAGTGATACGGCCCCCCAGATACCCATTCCACCTTGCCAAATTT
>CAIMSI010000081.1 GCA_903844115.1 uncultured Actinomycetes bacterium | reverse complement strand
GTGTGGAGCCGTAATGGAAACATTGCATATCGCGCAGGCCGCGAGATTAAAGCTGGTCGTGTATGGACTAACTGCTATCACGCATATCCAGCGGGCGCCGCATTCGGTGGTTACAAGGCTTCAGGTATCGGGCGTGAAAATCACAAGATGATGCTTGATCATTACCAGCAAACAAAGAATTTGCTTGTTTCGTACAGCGAAAGCAAGCTCGGATTCTTTTAAGTCGTACACTCGAATAGTGGAGATACCAGCCCGAGTTGAGTTAACCGAATCTGCTTGCGAGTTATTGCGTAAGTTGTATTCGGTTCACGGCCCATTGATGTTTCATCAATCGGGCGGATGCTGTGATGGGTCATCTCCCATGTGTTACCAGGCAGGAGAGTTTCGCGTAGGCGGACAAGATGTCTTGCTGGGGGAGTTAGTCGTAGCTGGCATTCAAGAGCCCATTGGTTTTTGGATGTCAGCTTCTCAATTTGAATATTGGAAACATACCCATCTGACCGTTGATGTTGTCGATGGCAGGGGAGGCGGCTTCTCGCTAGAAACCCCTGAGGGAAAGCGGTTCTTGATCCGCTCTCGTTTGTTCTCGCAGGCCGAGTGGGCGATTCTGGGGGATGAGGTCGTTCCAACGGGGCGTTGAGCTCGAGTTTTATGCGGGGAAGCCCGTTTGGGGGCCACCTGCATACTTGACAGGTTTGGGGCAATGCGAGGGTACGGCGTGTCGAGGGCAAAGTCTCTACGACGGGTGTAGAGTTACCACAACATCTAGGGGTTTCCTCAAGAATCTCGCCCATATGGTGTGGTTTTAGGCGTTTAGGCGCTAATGTACGGCTCTTGCCCCACAAGATAGCAATAACCCTCGAATCACCGAATATTCACAGTTTCCACAGAAAGAGACCCTCATGAATTGCCCATTCTGCCGCCACGACGACTCTAGAGTCGTTGATTCGCGTCCTGCAGAAGAAGGCGCTCTTATCCGTCGTCGCCGTGAATGTTTGGAATGTGGCCGTCGATTTACTACTTCTGAGACATCAGTTCTCTTGGTTGTAAAGCGTTCTGGTGCGACTGAACCATTTAGTCGCGAGAAAGTTATTTCAGGTGTTCGTAAGGCATGCCAAGGTCGACCTGTTAATGATGATGATTATGCGTTGCTAGCACAACGCGTAGAAGAAGCTCTTCGTCTTGATGGATCGGCTGAGGTTGAAGCACAAGAAGTCGGAATGGCAATCCTCGCGCCACTCCGCGAATTAGATGAGGTGGCTTACCTACGTTATGCATCTGTGTACCGTAACTTTGCCTCCCTTGAAGATTTCGAAGGTGAGATCGCACTTCTCCGCGCCGCTCCTTCAAAGATTGAAAAGCAAGTAAATAAAGAAAATAAAGAAACTAGAGATAACGAAAAAGCACAATCAAATACCACTCAACTTCTAACCACTCAATCAGCAACTAAGTAAGAATCTGGAGAAAACACGAATGTCTATCGTTAACAAGCCGGCCGCAACTTCCGCATCTAAGGGGAAGGTTCTCGGTAAAGGTTTATCAATTGATCGGATTTACACTACGGCTGGTGTGCATCCCTACGACGAGGTGACATGGGAACGTCGCGATGTTGTGCAAACAAACTGGAAGAGCGGCGAAGTTATCTTCGAACAACGCGGTGTTGAATACCCAGATTTCTGGAGCGTAAATGCTTCAACGATTGTTACAACCAAATATTTCCGTGGTGCTGTTGGGCATGAGAACCGTGAGTGGTCTCTGAAGCAGGTTATTGATCGTGTTGTTCTTACTTACACAAAGGCTGGAAAAGAGTACGGATACTTCGCTAGCGATGCTGATGCAGAAGTTTTCGAACATGAATTGACATGGATGCTTATGCACCAGGTCTTCTCATTTAACTCACCTGTCTGGTTTAACGTTGGTACCACTGCTCCTCAGCAAGTATCAGCATGTTTCATCTTGTCTGTTGATGACACGATGGATTCAATCCTTAACTGGTATCGCGAAGAAGGAATGATCTTCAAAGGCGGATCAGGAGCAGGACTTAACCTTTCACGTATTCGCTCTTCAAAGGAATTATTGAAGTCAGGCGGAACAGCTTCAGGGCCTGTGTCATTTATGCGCGGTGCTGATGCATCTGCTGGAACAATCAAGTCAGGTGGCGCAACACGTCGCGCTGCAAAGATGGTTGTTTTGGATGTTGATCATCCAGATATCGAAGAGTTCATCGAGACAAAGGTTCGCGAAGAAGACAAGATCCGCGCATTGCGTGATGCTGGCTTCGATATGGATCTTGGCGGCAAGGACATCATCTCTGTTCAGTACCAAAACGCTAATAACTCAGTTCGCGTGAGCGATAAGTTCATGAAGGCGTATGAGAATGGCGAGCAGTTCGGTCTTGTTGGCCGCGCTTCTGGTGAAGTTATTGAAACTGTTGAAGCAAAGGCGCTCTTCCGCAAGATGGCAGAAGCTGCGTGGGCATGTGCTGACCCAGGAATTCAATACGACGACACCATTAATGATTGGCATACAAACCCAGAGACAGGTCGCATCAATGCGTCTAACCCTTGCTCTGAATATATGTCACTCGATAACTCATCATGTAACTTGGCATCACTGAACTTGATGAAGTTCCTCAAGAGCGACGGTTCATTTGATGTAAAGAACTTTGTGAAGGCAACTGAATTGATCATCACTTCGATGGACATTTCAATCTGCTTCGCAGATTTCCCAACAGAAGCTATTGGTCGTACAACAGTTGATTACCGCCAGCTCGGTATCGGCTTTGCAAACGTTGGTGCACTTTTGATGGCATCAGGTCTTGCTTATGATTCAGATGGTGGACGCGCACTTGCTGGTGCGATTACATCGTTGATGACAGGTACTTCATACCGTCGCTCAGCTGAAATTGCAGGAATCGTTGGTGCTTACAACGGATATGCACGTAACGCTGCTGGTCACACTCGCGTAATGCGCAAGCACCAGGCTGCTTCACATGCTGCAAAGGCTCAAACCACATTGGATTCAGATGTGTGGAGTGAAGCGAACAAGCAATGGGATCAAGGAATTGAAATCGGCGAGAAGAACGGCTGGCGTAACGCGCAAGCATCTGTTCTTGCGCCAACAGGCACAATCGGTTTGATGATGGATTGCGATACAACAGGTATCGAGCCAGACCTAGCTCTTGTTAAGTTCAAGAAGCTTGTCGGCGGCGGTTCAATGCAGATCGTTAACCAGACAATTCCAATGGCTCTTCGCAAGCTTGGTTACACAGAAGAGACTGTAGAAGCAATTGTTGAATACATCGCAGCAAACGGAAACGTTATTGATGCTCCAGGTCTTAAGACAGAGCATTACGACATCTTCGATTGCGCAATGGGAGCACGTTCAATCTCAGCAATGGGACACGTCAAGATGATGGCAGCATGCCAGCCTTACTTGTCGGGTGCTATTTCAAAGACAGTGAACCTTCCATCTGATGCAACAGTTGAAGAGATCGAAGAGGTTTATTACGAAGGTTGGAAGCTTGGTCTTAAGGCACTCGCTGTTTATCGCGATAACTGTAAGGTCGGACAACCTTTGTCAGAAGGCAAGGGAGCAAACAAGGGAACTGATTCAAATACCTCCTCTGCTGCTGCATCTGAGCATCCAGTAGCAACACGTAAGCGTCTTCCAAAGTCACGTCCTTCACGCACAACATCATTTAGTGTTGGTGGCGCAGAGGGTTACATGACAGCTGGAACATATGCTGACGGCGCGCTCGGTGAAGTTTTCTTGAAGCTCGGTAAGCAAGGTTCAACACTTGCAGGTGTTATGGATGCCTTCTCCATCGCAATCTCAATCGGATTGCAATACGGAGTGCCTCTAGAAACATTCGTAGAGAAGTTCTCAAACCTTCGCTTCGAGCCAGCAGGTATGACAGATGATGCCGATGTTCGTATGGCGCAATCCATGATGGATTACATCTTCCGTCGCCTCGCACTTGATTACCTTCCATATGAGACACGTTCGGCAATGGGCTTGTACACCGCAACAGAGCGCCAACGCGCACTTGATACCGGTGAATACACACCTGATGCAGTGACTTCATCAGCTCCAGTAACAGCAGCACCTAAGGTTGTTGATAGCCCAAAAGCACCTGCGGTTGTGGCGGCTCCTGTGGCTGTAAAAATTGAGGCCTCTCCTGCAACTCCTGTAACTCCTGCAACTAGCAAGGGCGATACATCAGATGTTGGATCATCAATGGAACTCTTTGAAAAGATGTCCGGTGTTAAGTCAGATGCACCACTCTGCATGACTTGCGGAACAAAGATGCGTATGGCCGGTTCATGTTTCGTCTGCGAAGGTTGTGGCAACACATCTGGATGTTCATGATCCACAATTAGTAAACTTAAAGAGCCTCGGAGAAATCCGGGGCTCTTTTATTTCTGTCGGGGATACAAGTCATACTCAAGTCATGCAAGGGATAGAGTGAGCAAGTGAGTAAATCTGTGGCCGCAAATGATTTCAATGCAAAAGTATTGAGCGCGTTGAACGCTGCCGTTGAAGCAATTGGTGGTGATCCGCGCGAGGGCCAAATTGAAATGGCAGAGGCGGTAGGAAATGCCCTACAAAATCGCAATCATTTAATTGTGCAAGCTGGAACCGG
>CAIMSI010000080.1 GCA_903844115.1 uncultured Actinomycetes bacterium | reverse complement strand
TGGATCTTTTACGTGGAAGGTGTCAGTTAGATATTTAAAAACTTTAGCTGAATCGCTGTTGGGGTTTGAGTAGCCGCCACCAGAGAGGCGTGGTACTGCTAGACCTGCGAGCACCCCCAGGCCAATGAGCGCAACAATGAATAGTGCTAATACGGATTTACGGCGGCGAACTACTGAATGGCCAAGTTTCTCAAACATGGATTAATTATTACACGGGGATAGAGAGTAGAATTAATGTGTGACCGAGAATACAAAAAAGCCGCTAATTCCAGCGAAAACTGCTGATGAAGAACAAAAAGTTCCAGCTGAAGTTTCTTTTGATAATTCTCGGGATGATGAAATTAAGGGCGACCGCCCGCCGCATTACGAATAAGTTAGATAACTATTCTGGATTTACTCTGTTGCAGGCTTGCTAGAACTGGGCCGAGAATCCGTTTTGTAGAATCCAGATCCTTTAAATACAACTCCGACATTCGCATACACCTTACGAACTTCACCTTTGCATTCTGGGCAAACTGAGATTGGCTCCTCTGAAAAGGACTGAACCACCTCAAACTGGTGCTCACACGCGTTGCAGGCGTATTGATACGTAGGCATAGTGCGTATTGTAAGCAAGTGAGAAGATTGACCCTAATCGAAGGGAGAATGACCATGAAGTTGCGCTTAATCGCTGCAGCTAGCGCGCTTTTCCTTTTGCTCCCAACCGCCGCGCATGCAAATTCTTTAGTAGAAGCATCGCCGGCATCCGGGGCCGTATTGGGAATTGCCCCCAATGCAGTTTCAATTACTGGCGCATCTACTTTGCAGGCAGATGGCAACCAGCTTTCCGTTATTGATCCCAAGGGCAACCCTGTGGATGATGGATCTATAACTGTTACTGATGCTTCCGTTGTCGTCGGACTTAAACCCTTGACTGCCGCTGGCGTCTATACAGTTTCATATACATTGTTGGCCGCAGGAGAAGCACCACTTCAAGGTTCTTACACATTCCTATTTAATGCACCGGCTGACATGGCTGCTGCATCTGCTTCACCGACTCCGACTCCGACAATATCTAAAACAGGTGGAGCAACGAGCTCGAGCCACGGAGCAGCTATTTTCGTGGTTGTAATTTTCCTTCTTGGTTGCGCAGTACTTCTATTCCTTCTTTGGTATGCGCGCACATTATGGCGCCAAACTCAGCGCAAGAAACGTAAGGCAACAAAGAAGAAGTCAGCACCAAGTACACGCGCATAATTAGAGGAGCAGTAGTTGTTAGAAGCTGTTGTAACACACTCACATGTGAGTTCTAATTCGCTTGTCGCAATTCTTTTTCCGATAGTAAAAGATATTTCGCTCATTTCAACAACGTTCCTTATTGGATTACTTTTTGCTATAGCTTTCTTCATTGAAGAGAAGAAAGGTTACTTGCAACCAGAAGCCCTTCGAGTCAAGAAGTTGGCCCAATTATCTGCAGTCATTTGGATCTCGACACTTGTTGGTTCTATCTTTATTGAACTTGCCAACATTCTTGATGAGAGTTTAGTTGGAGCTTTTAATCCCACTGTTCTGCGCTCATTCTTACAGCAAACAGTAATTGGACGTTCATACCTGGCACAATTGATTTTTGGTCTGATCGCAATCCCGCTTCTTAATAAGGCAAAAAAAGTAGGAGCCATCTATGGGGTGTTGGTTATTACTCTCCTTGCAACCATTTTGCCGATTTTTCAAAGTCACTCCAGCGGTCTGAGCAATCACACGCTGGCTATTGGTTCACTTGTCTTTCACGTTATCTTCATAACACTCTGGGTCGGTGGAGTTCTAGGCCTGATCGTTATCGCACCTCAGGAGCGAGTCGCTTCACTGAAGAGATTTAGTTCTTTTGCATTATGGGCAGCAATTATCGTCTCGATTAGCGGGGTAGTAAATGCTTTTAGTCGGCTTAACTTTGTTGCTGCATGGAACTCTCCTTATGCATCTCTCGTATTGCTTAAAATAGTTTTGACGGGCCTACTGATTGCCTTTGGTGCCAAACACCGCAAATACATCATTGCCAAGAAACCCGAAGAAACTTTTTCACTTCTAGCTCTCGAAATTATTGTGATGGTAATGACAATCGCCGTAGGTGGATGGCTCTCGACAATGAGCCCGCCAGAACATCCAGGAGTGCCTGGCATTCCTGCGCCGCCAACTCTTAGCCGACTTATTTGGGGGTATTCACCAGATGCTTTGATTTTGGGAATCCTTCTTCTTGCAACAGCGCTTTATATTCGTGGAGTTGTTCTTCTTGCGCGCCGCGGAGATAAGTGGCCGGTCGGTCGCATTATTGCTTTCGCTTGTGGAATTGGATTTACTGATTATGCAACAAGTGGGGGCATTGGCATCTATGCGACCTATGCTTTTTCTTATCACATGATTGCTCACATGATTATTGCAATGATTGCACCGATTGGATTCGTTTTGAGTGCACCAATAACACTTGCGCTACGCACTTTACCGATAGGACGTACTAGTGAAGAGCGTGGAATTCGTGGGTCGGCTATTACCCTCATTCATTCGAAAGTTTTAGGCTTCTACACAAACCCAATTGTTGCCTTGGCGATTTTCGACGGCTCTCTATTTTTGTTGTACATGACGCCACTTTTTGGATCACTTATGCAAAGCCATACGGGACATGTGGTCATGGATCTGCATTTCTTGCTTTCTGGTTACCTGTTCTTCCACGTAATCATTGGAATTGATCCCAACCCTCGCAAGGTGCCACATATTGTGCGCATCATTATTCTTTTTGCAGCGATGAGCATTCATGCCTTCTTTTCAATCGCACTTCTTTCAACATCATCGCTACTCGATGGAGGATATTTCGCCTCTTTGCATCGCACGTGGAATACGGATTTGCTGGTCGACCAACATTTAGGGGGATCAATTGGCTGGGCGATGGGCGAAATTCCAATTCTGATTGCTTTGGTAGCAACCTTTATTCAGTGGGTTCGAGATGATTCCCGCGAGGCGCATCGAATTGACCGCGCTGCACAAAGAGCCGATGCGATGGGTGAGGACGATGACCTTGCTGAGTACAACCGCTACCTAGCGAATTTGAGTGAACACGATCATGAAATTGGCAAGTAAACTTGCACAGTGGCATTCCCTCGTTTAGGAGTAATTGGTGCAGGACAGCTTGCACGCATGATGGTCGCACCCGCAACCGCGCTGGGAGTAAATCTGCGTTTGTTGGCAACTGATCCCCATGAGAGTGGCGCGCAAATTTGTGACCACTTTATCGGTGATCCATCGGATGTCGAAGCTGTTCTTAAATTTGCTCGAACATGTGATGTCGTAACTTTTGAGCACGAACAAGTCCCACAAAGTGTTATTAAGAATTTAGAAAATAATGGCGTAAAAGTTTATCCACGATCTGACACCTTCATTTATTCTCAAAACAAGGTAGAGATGCGTAAGAAGATGGATGAGCTAGGTCTACCTAACCCACAATGGCAAGAATATGATGGCGCGGATGTACACATCGCTTTTCCATTGATTGCAAAAACTATTACCGGTGGATATGACGGTCGTGGAGTTTTCGTAATTACTTCCCAAGCTGAATTGGAAAAGTTGCATAAAGAAATTGGGAAGAGTCTTCTGCTTGAAGAAAAGCTAAATTTTGATTCTGAAATTGCAATAATGGTTGCTCGCTCACCTCATGGCCAGGCAGCAACATGGGCACCCACGTGGACAGTGCAAGATGGTGGAATTTGTACCTCCACGGTCACACCAGCACCTGACATTTCCGATGAATTAGCGAGTGCAGCAGCCAATATCGCGCTAAAAATTGCGCAGGGTGTCTCACTTGTTGGAGTAATGGCGGTTGAACTATTTCGTATCGGCGATCGATTAATTGTTAATGAACTTGCAATGAGGCCTCATAATTCAGGGCACTGGACAATTGAAGGTGCGCAAACTTCACAATTTGAACAACACATTCGCGCAGTACTTGATCTTCCTCTTGGTGATACATCTTTGACGTCCACGTGGGCCGTCATGGGAAATATCCTTGGTGGTGAAAAGAGTGACATGTATAGGCCTTACCTTCATTTGATGGCTAGAACACCTGCGCTCAAGTTCCACCATTACCGCAAGGAAGTACGGCCTGGGCGCAAAATTGGTCACGTCACACTTCTTGGCGAAGACCTCCTAGAATTACGAAATGACGTGCAGCACGCACTCGACTATCTGAGCGGAGTCATTGATGAGTAAGCAAGTAGCAATCATTATGGGCTCGGATTCTGATTGGCCAGTGATGGAAGCAGCGGCATTGATTCTTGATCAATGTGGAATTTCATATGAAGCCAGCGTTGTAAGTGCGCATCGCACACCTGATGAGATGATGACATTTGCAAAAGGTGCAGCAGCAGCTGGATTTAAAGTTGTCATCGCTGGCGCTGGCGGAGCAGCGCACCTTCCAGGAATGGTTGCAGCTGCAACTACTCTCCCTGTGATTGGCGTTCCAGTCCCGCTCAAATACTTGGACGGGATGGATTCACTTCTATCAATCGTTCAAATGCCTGCCGGTATCCCTGTTGCAACAGTAGGAATTGGAAATGCCAAGAATGCTGGATTGCTTGCGGCAAGAATTATTGGAAGTTTTGATGAGTCTGTCTCTAAAAAAGTTGCAGAATTAATGGAAGAAGCGCGAGATGAATCTTTGTCTAAGCGCGTCCCAAAGCCCTAAATTTCCAACCAGCCGCTAACCATTTCTCGCGGTCCAGCGCATTTCGCCCATCAATCATGATGGCCCCAGAAACCAATTTTTTGAGCGATACCGGATCTATTTCGCGATACATTTTCCATTCAGTTAAATGCAACACGATATCGGCCTCCTTTACACACTCTTCAACACTTTGCGCGAAATTGAGCACTGGGAATCGTTTAGATGCAGGTTCCATTGCCTTTGGGTCGTGCACTGTAACAATTGCGCCTGCCCCTTGAATTTGTACGGCAATATCAAGTGCTGGGGAGTCGCGCACATCATCACTATCTGGTTTGAATGCTGCGCCCAGAACTGCAACTCTTTTGCCTCGTAAATCTTCTGAAAGATCTTTACGCACCAATTCAATCACGCGTTGGCGAGCACGAATGTTGATGGAATCAATTTCGCGAAGGAACTCAAGGGCTTGTGAGGCGCCAAGTTCCTCAGCCCGGGCCATAAATGCCCTGATGTCTTTTGGAAGGCATCCTCCACCAAATCCAATGCCTGCTTGTAGAAATCTATTTCCAATACGAGGGTCATAACCAATTGCTTTGGCAAGTATGGTGACATCACCACCAGCAGCTTCACAAATTTCTGCCATTGCGTTGATAAATGAAATTTTTGTCGCAAGAAATGAGTTGGCAGCAACTTTTACAAGTTCAGAAGTCGGGAGGTCTGCGCGGACCCACGGAGTATTTTCCGCAAGGTTGGCAGCATAAACTTCTTTGAGAATATTTTCAGCGCGATCGTTTGCCACGCCAACTACAAGGCGGTTGGGATGCAAAGTATCTTCAACGGCAAATCCCTCGCGAAGAAATTCAGGATTCCATGCAAGGTCAGCTTGTGGATTAATTTCCAGCAATCGCGCGCGTAATCGCGCAGCTGTTCCTACAGGAACCGTTGATTTACCAACTATGAGGGCACCATCTTTTGCAATTGCTGCAACGGCTTCTAACGAAGCATTGACATACGTGAGGTCAGCAGCCAATCCATCTTTGATTTGCGGAGTTCCGACACAAAGGAAGTGAACATCAGCGTCCTTGGCGTCATCAAAGTTTGAAGAAAAAGTTAGTCGTCCGGATTTCACTTGCTCTTGAAGTAAAGTTTCAAGACCCGGTTCGTAAAATGGAATCTCTCCACGAGAGAGGGTGGCAATCTTTGCTGGATCAACATCAATTCCAACCACGTGAAAACCCAGGCTCGCCATGGCGGCAGCATGAGTCGCACCCAGATAACCGGTGCCGATTACAGACAATTTCAGTGCCATATTGAAACTAGTATAGATAGTGCACGTAGATAGGCATAAAAAAAGGTACCGTGGGAGCGTGGAATATCCTGGCGTGAGTGTTGTGCTCCCAATCTTGAATGAGGAGCGCTATCTGGCACATGCAATTGAGGGGATACTCCATCAGCAATACCCCGGTGACATGGAAATTATTCTGGCCCTTGGGCCCTCAAAAGATCGTACAAATCAGATTGCACAAGATTTGGCGGCAAAGGATTCCCGAGTTGTACTAGTTGATAGTCCAACGGGTCGCACAGCAGTGGGACTTAATCTTGCGGTACACAAAGCCCGTTACGAAATAATTTGTCGAATTGATGGTCATGCACAAATCTCACAAACTTATATTCTCGATGCGGTAGAAATTATGCAAGAAACTGGCGCAGTCAATGTTGGTGGAATTATGGCGGCTGTAGGTCAAAGTGCTTTTGAAGGTGCAGTTGCAACAGCGATGCGATCGCCCCTTGGTGTCGGCGGCGCGCGCTTTCACGTCGGCGGTAGCGCCGGACCAGCAGACACTGTTTATTTAGGAGTCTTTAAAAAATCAGCGCTGCTTGCAGTCGGCCTATACGATGAACGATTTACGCGCGCACAAGACTGGGAACTTAACTATCGTCTACGGCAAAGTGGCGGTGTTATTTGGTTTGATCCAAGGCTCGTGGTGACTTATCGCCCTCGCCCAACGATTAAAGCACTTGCAAAGCAATATTTTGAATACGGACGTTGGCGTCATGCCGTTGTCCGTACCCATAAAGGAACGGCTAATTACCGCTACTTAGCGCCACCGGTTGCGACCACAATTATTCTAATCTCTCTCATTATCGGTGCGCTGTTTCATCCACTCTTTTTTATTCCCGCCTTGACTTATGCTGCAGCAATTCTGGTTGGCTCAATAGTTATTGGAAAATCTTTTTTTGAGAAAATAGCTCTTTCTTCAGTTCTTGCGACGATGCATATTTCTTGGGGGATTGGCTATATAACATCTCCTCGTAATCTCATCGCATGAAAAAGCTAATTCTCGTTCTTCTTCTCTTAGCAATACCTGCATCCGCTCATGCGGCAGGCGTGCCTGAACGTTTTTATGTTTCCGGAAGTGGATTTGGTCATGGTGTGGGTTTAAGCCAGATGGGTGCAAAAGGATTGGCACTTGAAGGCAAGAGTGCGGCTGACATTATTAATTACTTTTTTCCAGGCACGAGCATCACGACCAATACTGAACTTGGAAATATTCGAGTAAATATCGCGCATTTGGCCACGTACATAACAATCACAAACCCAACAGGTGTAATAACTCTTAACAAATCAGATGGAACCGCGGTTGCAACTGTGCCTATTGGAAGCGCACTTAAATTCTCAGTTGTCACAAAAGTAATATCTCCATCAGTCACAACCCCAAAGCAAAAGCCACTCGTCATTCCAGCTGCTACGGCATGGAACCTCACATGGGATGCAGGAAGTGTTGTAACTGTCAACAATTCTGGCAGCACAACAAAGTTGGCATATGGCCAAATCAATGTGAAGGATGTTGCAAACAAGATTGAATTAACCACCAGCATGCGCCTCAATGATCAATACATATACGGCATCAGCGAAATGTCATCATCGTGGCCGGATGCAGCAATGCAATCGCAAGCAATCGCATCGCGCACATATGGATTGTCCCGCATGGGGTCCATCCGCAAGGAATGTGATTGCAATCTTTACAATACAAAATTTGATCAAACATATGCCGGATATTCCAAAGAAGTGGAAGCAAAATATGGCGCTCTTTGGAAAGCTGCGGTAGATGCGACCAGTGGGCAAGTCATCACTTATCAGGGCAGCCCGATTAATGTTTATTTCTCTTCTTCTACTGGCGGCATAACTCAAAAAGCTTCCGATGTGTGGGGAACAGATTTTCCTTACCTAACAAATGTTGCCGATCCGTGGAGCTTGGATGTTGTGCTCAATCCGCAATATGCACATTGGCTTCGCGTCATTAGCCAAGGCGATATGGCCAAAGCTTTTGGGCTTCCGGATGTTGCAACAATCAAAATTGATGCTCGAACCACTTCAAATAGCGCAATATCTTTGACGGCAACTTCAAGTGCGGGCGTGAGCGCTGCGTTACAGGTGGGAGTATTTAAAACGAAATTGCTGATTCCAGCTTCGTGGTTTGATATCACTAGCTAGATTAATTTGCGTGCAGAACTGAATTCAAACCTTCCCATACTCCAGTTTTAGGAGTTGCTTCAATCGCACCCGTCTGTGAATTTCGACGGAAGAGTAAATTATTAGCACCGGAGAGTTCGCGAGCTTTTACTGTTGTGCCATCAGGCAAACTCACTTTAGATCCAGCCGTTATGTAAAGACCTGATTCAACAACGCATTCATTGCCCAATGAAATACCTAGACCAGCATTTGCTCCTAGAAGTGAACGCTCACCAATTGAAATTACAGCCTTGCCGCCACCACTGAGCGTTCCCATAATTGAAGCTCCACCACCAATGTCGCTGCCATCTCCTACGACAACTCCAGCACTGATGCGACCTTCCACCATTGACTTGCCTAGGGTTCCGGCGTTGAAGTTAACGAAACCTTCATGCATCACTGTGGTGCCTGAAGCTAGATGTGCGCCAAGGCGAACGCGGTCTGCATCGGCGATACGAACACCTTCAGGAACAACGTAATCCACCATGCGCGGAAATTTATCCACACTAAAGACGGTGAGATTTCCAAGTGCGGCGCGAAGGCGTTGTTGTGTCACGGTGAAATTTTCTAGCGAACATGGACCTGCAGATGTCCAGGCAACATTTGTGAGTAATCCAAAAATCCCATCAAGGTTGATGCCGTGAGGTTTTACAAGTCGGTGGGAGAGCAGGTGCAAACGAAGGTAAGCATCCGTCGCATCCTTTGGACCAACAGAGATCTCAATTTCAAGATCCACTTCTCGCTTTGTGACGCCACGAAGAGAATCGGGCTTGAGGAACTCGGAGCGATTTGGTTTTGAAGAAGCGGGCAGATTTCCCAATCCAAGTGAGAGATACCAGGTATCTAGGACATCACCGTTTGCTGCGATAGTAGCTACGCCGTATCCGTATGCAGTTCCATGCCCTTGTTGCCCTTGTTGCCCATGTATCTGCTCTGCCTGGTTGCTCATTAGCCAAACTTAGCAAACTCCTTACACTTCTCGTATGCGCATCTCTGTTTATTGCTCCTCTGCCCCCGATATCGACCCTGCTCATATTGAGCTCGCGTATGAAATTGGCAAAGGCATTGGAGAACGTGGCTGGGATTTGGTTTGGGGAGGCGGCTCCATTTCGATGATGGGAGCAGTAGCCCGAGGAACTCGCGATCATGGCGGAAAGACTTTCGGAGTTATCCCAACAAAATTATTGAAATTAGAATTTGAAGATAAAGAATCAACAGAAATTATTGAAGTAGATTCCATGAGGACTCGTAAAGCGAAAATTGAAGAAATGAGCGATGCCTTTATCGCACTCCCCGGAGGTATCGGCACTCTTGAAGAGTTCTTTGAAATCTGGGTTGGTCGATATTTAGGTTTTCATGAAAAGCCCATTGCTGTCTGCGATCCAAGCGGGGCTTACGCTCCACTACAAGTAGCTCTTGATCATTTGGCGAAGCTCAATTTCATGAAAACTGGCCAGGCACACTTAGTCTCATGGACCACTCAGGTAAATGAAGCCCTCGACGCCTGCGCTCGCAAGTAGCGACTAGTAAACTTGGCTTATGCCCACTCTCGCGCAACTGCTGGACAGCCTTCCGCAGGAGCAGCGAATAATTCTCACCGCGCATTATCTTCGGGGTAAAAGTTCGCAAGAGATTGCAACGGCGCTAGGCGTACCACAAAAAGCAGTTGAAAGCGTCATCGCACAAGGCAAAGCACAACTCCTAAAAGCCCTGCAATAGCTCCTGATTTCAAGCGTGAAATTAGGGGCCATTTTCTCGATTTCACTCGATTTCACTCGATTTCACTTGTAGGCCAATTCTTTGAGATACTTCTCCTCCGCAGGACCACGCAAGTAAAGAGTTCTTTTTGATTAAAGGAGTTTCACATGGCAGCCATGAAACCACGCACTGGTGATGGACCCATGGAAGTTACCAAGGAAGCTCGCTCCTACGTTATGCGCATTCCCCTTGAAGGCGGCGGACGCCTTGTTGTTGAACTTAATCTTGAAGAAGCGACCAACCTTGGAAACGTTCTTCAGGCAGCAGTAGCACTCGTCAAGAAGTAACGAGCAAATAAAACTCCGGTGATTGAGACCGGAATAGTTAAGAAAATCCCCATAATCGCCAACGCTTTTTGATCTGGATTGCTCAGGGCGACGTTAGCAAATATCAGGGCAACATCTAATCCAAAAGTTGCAATAAATCCTGCAATAACCAATTCGCGAATCTTGAGCCTCATCGCATGCTCATGTGTCATCCGCAGGATTACGTAACCAATAAGAGCCCCGATGAGAATTCCTATTGGCTTTCCAAATGATCTTGCAAGAATGAGTTGCCAAACGAGCGGATTGGAAACCGACTTCCAGGAGAAAATAAATGTAGTTGACACCGAAGCTACAAGAAATAGCGGAAGGGCAATGTAGTAACCAATTTTCTTCATTACCGAATAACCGCGAGCACCCCAAAGTAGGCCCAGAACCGCCCCGATGATTGTGGGATGAATGCCCCCATGCGTAGAAGTCACCACGCCAAGAACGAGAATTGAACCGATGTCATCGGCAATCGCGAGCGCCAGCAAAAAAATTCTAATTTTCTTCTGCAAGTGAGATGGAAAGATTGCCAATGCCAGCAGAACAAAGGGCAGGTCCGTAGCCATAGGAACTCCCCATGCAGCCTTAGGAGCGCTAGTAAAGAGTGAGAATCCAAGGTAAATCGTTGCGGGGATGAGCATGCCCCCGAGAGCAGCACAGACTGGAGCAATGAGATGGCGGCGATCGGTATGACGCGAAATCTCGATGCGCAGTTCTTGCCCGATGGCAAAGAAGAAGAGAAGTAGAGGCCATGTGAGTAACCAGTCTCGCCACACGGGGTCCATCCAGTTCACATTCACCTCCAAAATTCGTTAAGTTCAGAGATGTGAAAAAAGCTATCTCTCCCACACTGACTTCCAGCGATGATTCTAAGCTACTCGCTTCCTGGAATGGTCTGGATGCCATAGCAATTGGAGTGAATTCCACCGATAGCGGCCCACTTGCTTCGTTAAATTCTGTGAGCAATTCAGTTATTGAACACTTCGATGTAAACCTTGCAACCGAAATTTCGCTCTGGCCAGATTTCTCTGGCAAAGCGGGTGAGATTATTGAATTACCTGTGGGGGCGCAAGACGGAATTGCAAGACTGTATTTGGTAGGGATTGGAACCGAATCCCGCGAGGAATTACGCAAGGCTGGAGCAGCCCTCGGTCGCAAAATAAAAGGTACCGGTTTTCATGTACTTGATGGATTGGTTTCTAAAAAAGAAAACGTTGTTGCGCATGCAGGTGCGCTCGCTCTTTCACAATATGTATGGAATTTGAAAACTGATAAAAAATCTGAAAAGAAAGAACCTTGTACTTTTACTATTTTTGGAAATTTCAAGGAAGAAATTATCAAGTCTAAAACTTTGGTCAACGCAGTTTAT
The DNA here is from genome assembly GCA_903844115.1 of uncultured Actinomycetes bacterium. Classification (GTDB taxonomy): domain Bacteria; phylum Actinomycetota; class Actinomycetes; order Nanopelagicales; family Nanopelagicaceae; genus PALSA-747. Next base: position 23,321 of record CAIMSI010000080.1, on the reverse strand, counting down.
AGCGCGCGAGATCTGATCCACACTCCTTCAAATATTAAAACTCCTGCATGGATGGCGACGCAAGCAAATGCGGCTGCTGCAAATCAGAAAGACTTAACTGTGAAGGTGCGCTCCGGTAAGGAGCTCGCACAATTTGGGGGATTACGAGCAGTCGGTGGATCATCACCAAAGCCCGGTCCTCGTATGATTGAAATTTCATATGCGCCTAAGGGTTCAAGTAAGTGGCCGCATGTAGTACTCGTTGGAAAAGGAATTACTTTTGACACCGGTGGAATTTCACTAAAGCGACCGTACGACATCATGATTGCAATGAAGAGTGATATGGCGGGAGCAGCTGCCGTCATGGCAACTGTTATGGCGATGCCAGAAATCAAACCACAAGTACGAGTCACAGCTCTGATGATGTGTGCTGAAAATGCAATGTCGAGTACAGCTCAGCGTCCCTCTGATGTCATCACCCAATACGGTGGAACAACTGTTGAAGTGCTTGATACCGATGCAGAAGGTCGTTTGGTATTAGCCGACGGTCTTGCATATGCAAATCTAGAATTGAATCCAGACTACCTTGTAGATGTTGCGACCTTGACTGGCGCGGCAACGTTGGGACTGGGCCGCCAGCATGCAGCGATGTACACACGCGATGATCGTTTGGCTAAAAAACTTCATGAAATTGGCAACGTGTGTGGTGATCGTGTTTGGCGTATGCCCCTCGTTGATGATTATTCGGTTGGACTTGAAAGTGATATCGCCGACGTATGTCACGTTGCAGCAAAAGGGCACTTCGGTGGGGGATCTATAACAGCAGCGCTCTTCCTGGAAAAATTTGTGGGCAATAGCAATTGGGTACATTTAGATATCGCGGGTTCTGGTCGATCAGATGTTGATGCTGGTGAATTTGTTAAAGGCGGAACCGGATTTGGGCCCCGCATTCTCATCGAATGGATTACATCGCTATGACCTTGCACAATCGTGGAGATATGACCGCATATGCTGAGAGTTTTTCTCGCGAAGAAATACATCTTCAGCAAGCACGTGCAAATGGCGTTGAAATGGGCGCGTCCGATCCATCACCAGCAGTTGGGGCGTTGTTGCAATACGTTGCAAAATCTCTTTCAGCAAAATCCATCGTTGAAATTGGTACTGGTTCAGGTGTGAGTGGATTGTGGTTATTTCAGGGTGCACCAAAGGACGCTGTACTTACCTCAATTGATACAGAGCGCGAACATTCGGCAAGTGCACGCGATAGCTTTGAAGAATCAGGAATTCCGGCAGCTAGGTACAGACTCATAACTGGAAATGTGCTAGAAGTTGTAGGAAAACTTGCCGATGGAAACTATGACCTTGTGGTGATTCGTCCTGCAACAGATTTAATGGATTTGGTTCAAGAAGCTCACCGCTTGCTTCGAAGTGGGGGAACACTTTTTATTGACCATGCATTGAGTGGTGGGAAAGTCGCAGATCCGACTCAACGAGATTTTGAAAGTATCTCGCGAAGAGATGGAATTCGCTTTGTAAAAGAGGATTCCCAATGGACATCAACCTTGCTCCCGGTAGGCCAAGGCGTGCTTTTAGCAACTAAGGGACCAGCCAGCTAGCGGTAGGCTTTCACTATGTTTGGCATAGGCGCAGGAGAACTGCTCACTCTCACAGTCCTTGCATTTATTCTGATCGGCCCAGATCGACTTCCGCACGTAGCTAAAGATGCTGCAAAGCTCGTGAAGCGAATTCGTGTAATTGCTAACACCGCCACAGCAGAACTTCGAGAAAATCTTGGGCCAGGCTTTGAAGACTTACAAGTCTCAGATTTGCACCCAAAGAAATTAATTAAGAAGACTCTGGGTACCTCTTTTGATGATGTAACAAGTGAATTGACGACAGGGCTCACACTCGATAAAAAGAAAGCGCAGATAGATCCTGACCTCCTATGAAAGATATGAAAAATATGACAAATCAAATTATTGAACGTATCCACGTAGAACTCGGGACAGTTATTGATCCAGAACTTCGTCGGCCGCTTCCAGAATTAGGAATGATTGAAAGTGTGTTTTTTGCCGAGGGGATTGCCCAGGTAAAAGTCCTGCTAACAATCTCTGGTTGCCCTATGCGCGATCGCCTGAAAAACGATGTAGAAGCTGCCTTGGCTCGTATCGATGAAGTAAAAAAAGTAGAACTTGAATTTGGAGTAATGAATGATGAGCAGCGAAACAATGTAAAAAAGCTTTTGCATGGTGGAGTTGTAAAAGTCATCCCGTTTGCCCAACCGGATTCACTCACACGCGTTATCGGAATTGCATCCGGCAAGGGTGGTGTGGGTAAGTCATCCCTTACTGTCAACCTTGCAGTAGCCGCGGCGACCAGGGGACTCAATGTTGGAATTCTTGATGCCGATGTTTACGGACATTCAATTCCAAGGCTTATGAATCTTGTTGGACAACGCCCAACGGCCATTGATCAAACTTTTATTCCGCTAGAAAGTTACGGAGTCAAAGTTGTTTCAATGGAAATGTTTAAACCCGATCGCTCTGATCCGGTGGCATATCGTGGGCCTCTTTTGCATAAAGTTCTAGAACAACTTCTCAGCGATGCATATTGGGGCGATCTTGACTTGCTGTTGCTTGATCTTCCACCAGGCACTGGAGATATTGCTATTAGTTTAGGCCAGCTGATTCCAGGCTCTGAGATCTTGGTAGTAACGACTCCGCAAATCGCAGCTGCTGAAATCGCAGAACGTGCTGGTCGAATCGCTCATCAATTGAAACAACACATTGTTGGGGTTGTTGAGAATATGTCAGATATTAATTGTCCAAATTGCGGTGCATCCATTTCACTCTTTGGAAGTGGTGGCGGAGCTGAAACGGCAAAACGTCTTTCTACTCTTGTCGGTGCTGATGTGCCTCTTCTTGAAACGGTGCCATTTGACCCTGCCCTTCGTGTGGGCGGCGATGATGGTGCGCCTATCGTCCTCTCAGCCCCTGAAAGTCATGCATCCCTTGCCATCTATTCCATTGTTGATCAACTGATGAAGCAACGTAAGTCCCTCGTTGGAGTGCCCCTTTCGCTTCATACGTGACCTGGCACGTAAGATTTACCCATGCAAAAGTCACCAAAGCTTCCACTCGCCAGAGTGGCAAAAGCAGCACAGGTGACGGGAAAAATTGATCGCGTACTGGCCCGAAAAAGTATCCGCGATTCTTTAGTTTCACTTGCCGGTCTGATTGGGTGTCCAGTACGCAATGAAGAGGGGCGAGAAATTGGTCGCCTTGTTGATGTAGTTGTGCGTCACGGTGAAGATGCTTATCCACCAGTTTCCGGATTGATTGTAAAAGTTGGACAGCGCAAATCCTTTATTGACGGTGCGCGTATCGCCAAACTTACACACAATGAAATTCGACTTTCATCAACCACCATTAATCTCACTGATTACAAGCGACGTGAAGGTGAATCCCTCTTAGATGGCGATGTTCTTGATCACCAAATTGTTGATGTAAATGGCTTGCGAGTAGTTCGTTCATCCGATCTTTACTTGGCTCCACTTGATAAGGAAATTCGAGTCGTCGGTGTAGACATATCATTTGTAACTTTTTTACGCCGCATCTTTCCTGGTGCACTTGGACGCCGTGCTACGCCTCAACACGTTTTGGATTGGTCGACAGTGGCCTCACTGGCCGATACCTCCGGAGTTGTAAAAACTTCTGGTTCTAAGACAGCCCTTTCACAGCTTCGTCCTGCCGATCTTGCTGACTTGATTGAAGATCTTGCCGGACGCGAGCAAAGCGCGCTTATTGAAATGTTGGATCCAGAACTTGCAGCCGATGCGTTGGAAGAAATGGAAGATGAAGAACTTCAAGGTCTCTTGCGTGGACTTCCAGAAGATCGCGCGGCCGAACTTCTTAGCCGTATGGAACCAGATGAATCTGCCGAGGTCCTTCGTGATCTTGATGATGAACACCGAGAAGATATTTTGAAGGCTATGGATTCTAAAATGGCGAAGCAATTGCGCCAATTGATTTCCTTCGATGAAACCCTTGCTGGTGGAATAATGACAACACATATGGTCATTGCGCACGAGGAAGACACAGTTGGTTCAGCGCTTAAAATGTTAGTGGAAAGCCGAGATCGTGATATTTCCGACGGTGTTGTTATTGTCGATGCCAAGGGCAAATTGATGGATCACATTCAAATTATTGAATTAGTAGCTGCTAAATCTAGTGATTTGTTGAGTAAATTAATTGGTCCTCCATATCCAACTGCAGTGAATATTGATTCTCCGCTCGAGGAAGTGATTGAAGAATTTTCAAATAACCGTGGTGCATCCATTGTTGTAATTGATGAAAAAGGAAAGCCGGTCGGCCGAATCCTCGCCGATGACTTGGTGGATGCCTTAAAACCAGAAGAGCAACATGGGCTATCTAAGGGATCGGGTGCTCTTTCGTGACGACCCAACGCAAGATACGACTCGCTGCCCTTCTTTCAGTTATGGGGCCTGGTGTTATCGCCGGACTTTCAGATGACGATCCAGCCGGTATCACCACCTACTCCCAACTTGGTGCGAAGTTTGCATACCAAATGTTGTGGGTGCTCGTTATTTCTACAATCGCTCTCATTCTCTTTCAAGATCTTGGCGCCCGCATTGGCGTTGTTACTCGCCAGGGTCTTATCGGTCTAGTTCGACAAAAGTATGGTGCTCGTTCTGGAACCCTCAGCGCAGTAGCACTTCTAATTGCAAACTTCGGCACATTGACTGCTGAATTCGCTGGTATCGCTGCCGCCGGCCAACTCTTTGGCTATTCGCGCTTCATTACAGTTCCTGCCGCCGCACTCATAGTTTCATTTTTAGTTTTACGTGGATCTTTTGCACGAGTTGAGAAAGTCTTCTTTGGGCTATCTGCTGTATTCATCGCATATGTAATAGCTGGATTTATGGCACATCCGGATTGGGGTAAAGCGCTACATGGAGTTGTCGTTCCATCCATGCCTTTTAACCACGATGCTATTTACATCGCCACAGCAACTCTCGGAACGACGCTTGCTCCATGGGGGCTGGCATTTATTCAATCCTATGCAGTTGATAAGCGTCTTACGCGCGATGACCTCAAACTGTTGCGTATCGATGTGTGGACTGGTTCATTGCTCACGGGAATTATTGGATTTTTCGTTATCGTTACTTGCGCCGCAACTTTAAATAAGCAAGGTCAAACAAATATCACGGATGCCGCGCAAGCAGCCCGAGCACTCGAGCCACTTGCTGGAACTCTTGCTAAAGCGCTCTTCGCAGTGGGTCTTGTAGGGGCAGCGCTACTTGCTGCATCAATTCTGCCGCTCTCAACAGCATACTCAGTTGGAGATCTCACCGGACAACCAGCTGCTTTGGATGATGGTCCAAAAGATGCGCCACTTTTCTACGCCACTTTTGGAATGATGACTTTTCTTGCAGCTGGATTAATTCTCCTGCCAGGGGTGCCGCTTATTCGAGTTTTGGTTCTTACACAGATTTTGAATGCAGTTCTGCTTCTTCCGCTTCTCTTCTTTATGTATGGCATTTCACGCGATAAGCGTTTGATGGGCGAATTTGCCTCAACTCAACGGATGCGTTTTGTATACGGCATCATCATCGCTCTCGTCTCAATCTGCGTGATCGCCCTGCTCTGGTTTACTGTTCATCCTTGATGAAACAACAAGACCATGCTGCGCTTCCAAAGGGCAGAGATATTCCCTATCTTCTTCTAGGAATAATCGGAATTGGTACTTCAGGCCCCCTTATTGCAAAGAGCGTGATGCCTGTTCCAACTATGGTGTTTTGGCGCAATTCAATTAGTTCACTCATTATGTTTCCCTTTGCCTGGCGCACAGGTGAATTACGAAATCCGGAGAAGCGCGTACTTATTCGTCAATCAGCCTTAGCTGGTCTCTTCCTAGCTTTTCATTTCCTCGCATTTTTTATGGCAATGCGTTTTACAAGTGTTGCTGCAGGTACAGCACTTGCTGCTCTCCAACCGATTTTTGCTGCTCTTTATGTTCGTTTCAAAGGTGAACACATTTCTACAACCTCCATCGTAGGGATGTTTATTGCTTTTGCATCTGTGTTTGTAATAACCGGAGTGGATCTATCACTTTCCCTTCGAGCATTCGTTGGCGATTTATTTGGCTTGGTATGTGCGGTTTTAGCAGCAACATATTTGGGAATTGGTTCCAAAGTGCAACGTAATCTTGCGACTGCTACATACACCACGGTTTGCTATGGAATGTGCGCCGTTGTGACTGTTCCATTTATAGTTTTTGGTGGATTGCAATTCATTCACTTTGACCGCAATGAATGGATAATGTTGGGCTTGCTTACCCTGGGAGCCCAATTTATGGGACACACACTTTTTAATATAGTTTTGAAGCGGGTTTCACCAGTAGTTGTTTCATTAATTGTTTTCTTCGAAGTACCTGTTGCGGCAATTGTGGCCTGGGCATGGCTCCATCAATCCCCTTCAGCAGGTTTGTGGGTAGGTGTGCTTGGGATTTTGGCAGGCTGCACGGTATTTGTTATTGGTGGAAAGCGATGATTGACCTACACACCCACACAACCATTAGCGATGGCACGGATACTCCGGCTCAATTAATCAACAAAGCACTCGCATCTGGAATCAAAGTTCTTGCTCTCACCGATCACGACAGTATTGCGGGCTGGGAGGAGGCGAGTGCACATTTACGACCTGGGATGGACTTGGTACTTGGATCGGAAATATCGTGCCAGACCGAAGATGGAATTAGTGTGCACATGCTGGGCTTGCTCTTTGATTCAAAGAATCAAGAACTTCAAGATGTTTTAGCCCAAACTCGCGATAATCGCTTTGGACGTATGGAGCGGATTATTTCCCGTATGAATGGTGCTGGGATTGAAATTAGTATGGAGGAAGTTCTTGCACAACTTTCCGATGGGGCAACTTTAGGACGCCCCCACTTAGCCGATGCTATGGTTGCAAAAGGTTTGGCTAAAAGCCGGGATGAGATTTTCGAAAAATGGTTACACAATAATTCTCCGTACTATGTCGCACATTATTCACCAACCCCAGAGCGCGCAATCGCTTTGATTAAAGCAGCTGGCGGCGTATCAGTAATTGCGCACCCGATGGCTTCACTTCGCGGACGCACGGTTGGCGTCGAGAGTTTTAGCTCTTATGTAGATGCTGGTTTAGATGCGATTGAGGTATTTCACCGCGACCACACAGCTGATCAAAGAAACTTATTGAAAGATATTGTTAAAGACTTAGGCATTCTGCGCACGGGGTCTAGTGATTATCACGGCACAGGGAAAATTAATGAATTAGCAGAAAATACGACAGAACCAGATCAGTGGCAAGCACTTGAAGCTCGCGCGGATAATCGCCGGGTTGTAAGAGTCTTTTAAAGAGTTGTAAAGCCGACGCGACGCTCAGGGGCGCTGCCAAATTCAACAAATGCAATCTTCTTCGCTGGAACCAATGTGCTTTGGTTCTTTGTGTCCGTGATAACAAGTGGTGCGTCATTTTTAAGCGCATCTTGCACAAGTGCTAGAACTTGGTCTGCAGACAATACAGTTTCAATTCGAAGGTCTGTCGCACTATCGCTGATGCCGATACGAACGTCTGTATTTTGAGTGTCACTCTTTTTTGTAGCCATGATTAAAGTTTAGTGGTTATTCCTGACGGGGGAAACCAGAAATACCTCGCCAAATCTGTCCAGAAACTAATTTCACGGCTTCCTCGCGGGAGACTTTTTGATCTCGCTCGAGCCAGTGGCGAGCTGCTGATTGCACATTTCCGATAAGGCCAGTTGCAAGCATCATTGATACTTCTTTGCTCATACCTGTCTCTAGAGAAATAACAGCAGAGAAAGCAGCCGCGCAGTCATATGTCATCCGTGTGAGACGTTCGCGAACTTTAGGTTCGACCGCCATATCACTTTCAAAAAGTAGTCGAAATGCTTCACCTTCATGATTGATGAAATCAAAGTAAGCGGCAACCGTTGCTGAGACTCGATCTCCGTTATTGCTTTTGGATGCGACAGCCTTTTGGATATCAAAAAGAAGTGAGTCAATGTGAAGATCAAGAACGGCAAGATACAAATCCAATTTTGATGGAAAATGTTGGTACAAAACAGGTTTACTGACACTTGCGCGATCAGCAATCTCATCCATCGGGGCTGAGTGGTATCCAGCCTGGGTGAAGACTTCAAGTGCGGCATTTAAAAGCTGGGCACGGCGCTCATCTCGTGGAAGCCGGTTTTTCGAATCTGTACTCATTGGACGAATCGTAGAGCAATCGACCAAAATACACTCGTGAAACCCAATTCAACGATTAACCGCCGCCTGCTTCTCGTCCACGCCCATCCAGACGATGAGACCATCAACAATGGCGCCACAATGGCCAAATACGTTGCCAATGGAATCGGAGTAACCCTGGTTACCTGCACCCGCGGAGAAGAGGGTGAGGTCCTTGTACCTGCGCTTGCACATCTTGCTAGTAATGCAACTGATGAACTGGGGCGCCATCGTGAAACTGAATTAGCCAATGCAATGGCTGCACTCGGCGTGAGCGATTTTCGTTTTCTCGGTGCACCAACTCGCAAATTTCGCGACAGCGGAATGATGGGGATGGAACAAAATAATCGCCCTGATGTTTTTTGGCAAACAAATCTAGATGAAGCAGCAGCTGAACTAGTGAAAATAATTCTAGAAGTAAAACCACAAGTACTTGTGACTTACGATGAAATGGGCGGGTACGGGCATCCAGATCATATTCAGGCACACCGTGTGGCAATGCGAGCGGCGGAACTAGCAGCGCCTGAATGGAATATTTCAAAAATATATTGGAACACAATGCCTCGCTCAATAATTCAAAAAGGCATAGATAAAATGAAAGAACTTGGATCTGACTTCTTTGGAGTGGACTCTGCAGACGATCTGCCTTTTGCGAAAGATGATTCGTTGGTCACAACTCTTGTGAGCGCTGGAGAATTTGCAGTTCAAAAAATTGAGGCGATGAAAGCACATCCAACACAGATAGCACTTGATGGTCCATTTTTCGCGCTCTCAAATAATCTTGGAACAGAAGTAATGGGAGATGAGTACTACACCTTGGTTAAAGGCGAGAAGGCTGCGCCTTTTGATTCTGAAGGCCGCGAAACTGATTTATTTAATGGGATTGCAGGTTAAGCCCTAATATTTTATCGAGTGCAATAAAAGTTGCACTTTTTACTGAGGAATCAATTGAGTTATCTTTTTCTAGGGCACGCAATTTAACAAGTGCCCGTGGAAAATCTAAGTCGTTGCGAATGAGTGACATAAATTCTTCAATATTAATATCAATCTCGGTAGCAGGAGCTCCCCACTCAGAAATTCGCAACCTCCATCGCTTGATAGTTTTATCGGCCGCTCGGATAGATTCCCATGAGAGATCAAGTTGATTTCGATATTTACTCTCTAGAAATGCCAAACGCAGAGCAAGTGGATCAAAGCCTTTTTCAATGATATCCCGTACGAGAACGACATTTCCGGTGCTCTTAGCCATCTTGCGACCTTCGAAGAGAAGATGTTCTCCATGTAGCCATAATTCCACGACTTCACGTTGCGCTACGGAATTTGATTGTGCTCTTTCATTTTCATGATGTGGAAAACGAAGATCGATACCACCGATATGAATATCAACTCGTGAATCCAAAAACTTCATTGACATGGCAGAACATTCGATATGCCATCCTGGAAATCCCTTTCCCCATGGAGAATCCCAGACCATCTCGGTGCGTTCTCCAGCTGCTTTCCAAAGCGCCCAGTCAGCATGGAATCGCTTTTCGCCATCATCACTGTATTCATATCGATGCCCTGGCTTTAACGCATCGAGGCGATTGCCGCTAATTGCTCCATAACTTACAAATTTCTCTGCTGAAAAATATACAGATTGATCGGCTCCGACATAAGCGAAGCCCTCCGTAATCAATGTGGAAATCATTTCTTGCATTAAATCAATTGATTCACTCGCACGTGGTGATTTGTCTGCATGCTCAATATTTAGAAGAGTTAAATCATCAAAAAACTTGCTTTCAAATTCACGGGCAATCTCAAGTGGCGCACGTTTCTCGCGGTGGGCTTCCTCAAGAATTTTGTCTTCAAAATTATCAGCCATATGCCCAACATCGGTAATGTTCTGTACGACTGTGGGATGCCACCGATCAAAGCGAAGTATTCGCGAAACAAGGTCAGGAAGAAGAAAAGTTCGTAAATTTCCCACATGTGCATCGCGATATACGGTAGGTCCACAGCAATAAATATGGACTCGCTTGCCAATACGTGCAATTACTTCATCGACCTCACGAGATTGGGTGTTGTAAAGGAAAAGCCCGGTGCCTTGCTCTGTTGAAGGGATGGCCTTCCAGAGCGCTATTCGGGCAGGGTCAAAAGTGATGATTTCACCACTCTTCTTTCGAACTGTTGTAGTGGACTCAAGAATCCCCAGTAAGTCTCGGAAGAGACCTTCAGCCGGGTTCTCGTTATGGAGGCGGATGGTGACTTTGGATCCAATCGCATCGCTTCCTGGGAGTTCCATATCTCTATTATGCCTATTATTTCCATTAAATCTCGCCTAGTCCTTACTCGGTGAAATTGGGCACCAAAATGGCTATGAATCACTTTAAATGAGTTTAGAATTCAACCCTGTTCTTGATTCTTCGTTACAGATTGAAAGGCGTGCCATGACCTACATAATCGCAGAACCTTGCATCGACGTTAAGGACAAGTCCTGTATTGAGGAATGCCCAGTTGATTGCATCTACGAAGGCAAGCGCATGCTTTACATCCAACCCGATGAGTGTGTGGATTGCGGCGCCTGCGAGCCAGTGTGCCCAGTTGAAGCGATTTACTATGAAGATGACGTTCCTGGACAATGGTCTGAATTCAAAGGCGTTAATACAGAATTTTTCGTCGAACTTGGTTCTCCTGGTGGAGCAAGCAAAGTAGGCGCAACTGATGCTGACCACGCAAAGGTCGTTGCAGCACCTGCGAAGTGAAGCTGCCAGATTTTCCATGGGACGCTCTTGCTCCCTATGGGGATAAGGCAAAGAAACATCCTGACGGAATAATCGATCTCTCTGTTGGCACGCCCGTAGATGCAACTCCTGCATTTATCCAAGAGGAATTAGTTCGCGCTTCAAACTCACCTGGTTATCCACTCACTATTGGTTCACCTGATTTACGTGCAGCCATAAGAACATGGGCAGAAAAAATTCTCGGCGTCAGTGGAGATTACGATGTTCTCCCAACTATCGGGTCTAAAGAGCTTGTGGCTTGGCTCCCAACATTTCTGGAAGCAAAAAACGTTAACTTTCCAGATGTTGCATATCCAACTTATTTAGTCGGAGCAATCATTGCTGGGGCGAAACCTCAACCCGTTGGAATCTCACCAGAGTCTTGGTCCAAAAGTGATCTCACTTGGATAAATACACCTTCAAATCCAACTGGACGCGTGCACTCGCGCTCTGAACTCCAAGCCGTTATTAATTACAGCCGTGAAAATAATGCGGTTATCGCCTCTGATGAGTGTTATCTCAATTTTCCAGCCGACGGAGTCAGTGAACCTATTTCTCTTCTCAACGTTGCCAATGGGGACAATCGAAACCTGATTTCTGTTTACTCACTTTCAAAGCGGAGTAATTTGGCAGGCTATCGAGCTGGAGTCGTAGTCGGTGATCCACAATTGATTGAGAAAATTCGCGAAATTAGAAAGCACGCTGGAATGTTGGTTCCAGCGCCCGTACAACGGGCGATGGCCGTAGCCCTTGGCGATGAAGTACACGTCACTGAGCAAGCTGCCAGATATGCAGCCAGACGAAAAGTCTTGAAACCTGCCCTTGAAAAAGCAGGATTTACTATGGAATTTAGCGATGCCGGGTTGTATATCTGGTGCACGCGAAATGAGCGCGATTGGGATTCTGTTGCGTGGCTAGCTGAAAGGGGAGTATTAGCAACCCCCGGAAGCTTTTATGGCGAGGCTGGAAGTAAATATATTCGCGTAGCACTCACCTCAACTGATGCGCATATCGCACAAGCTGCGAAACGAATAAGTGAATAATTAAATGAGTGAAAACATGAGTAACCCAATAACTTCGGCAATTCTTTTGGTCGGCGGAATGGGCACTCGCATGCAACCACTGACATTGACAACACCAAAGCCCATGTTGAAAGTAGCAGGAATTCCATTTACCGAGCATCAAATAATTAAAGCGCGTGAAGCTGGCATAACTGAGATTGTGCTGGCAACAAGTTTTATGGCAGAAATATTTGAGCCATATTTTGGCAATGGCGAGCGCTTTGGAATCAAGATTTCGTATGCAGTCGAGAAGACAGCGCTAGGAACTGGCGGTGCCATTAAAAATGCCGCATCCAAGCTAAGTGGAAGCGGGCCGGTCGTAATTTTCAATGGAGATGTTTTAAGTAGTCATAAGCTTCGGGAACAAATGAAGTTTCACTCTTCTCGCGGCGCCGATGCAACTCTTTATCTCACCGAAGTCCCTGATGCTCGCGCTTTTGGTGTGGTCGAAGTCGATGGCGAAAATCAAATTCTCTCATTTAACGAGAAGATGGAGCACCCGCCGACAAACATCATCAATGCCGGTTGTTATATCTTTAATCAATCAGTGATCGATTCCATTCCTGCGGGCAAAGTCGTTTCTGTAGAACGCGAAACTTTCCCCGAAGTACTTGCTCGAGGCATGCGTCTTTTTGGATACGTTGATCCTGGGTATTGGCTAGATATTGGAAATCCAGATGCGCTACTTCGGGCGACTCGAGATCTAATTTCTGGAGTTGCAACTTCCGATGCACTTTCACTGGCTCTGACTTCAGGTCGTGTTTTTCAAATGAATTCAGAGCTCATTCATGGGTTAAATGTAATTATTGATCAACCCTCAACCCTTGATTCAGGTTGCTATATAGATGATGATGTTGTAATCGGTCCTCACGTGACTTTATCGAATTGCGTTATTGGTAGCGGCGCCGTAATTGGCGCAAAGTCAGTATTAATCAATACTTTTATCGCTTCTGGTTTCCAAGTGCCACCAGCAACTCTTGCAGAAAATATTTTTCTTGGATTTACCCCTTCAAGTGAGGCAACATTTAGCGACAATTGAGCCAAATTGCTGAAAAAATAGGCTTTTTTATTGGGATTTATTGGGAAAATAGTGCCCCTCAGGACTTGACTCGGAGGGGGTTACACCCGTGTAATTCTCCTTAAGAAAGCCACTGAGCAGGCCCGGCCGAACTAGGAGTTGTTTTATGACTGAACGCAAGAATGAGCTCTCCTCATTACCAGCCAACGATGGCGTAGAACTTTCATGGCAAGAACGAGCACTCTGTGCTCAAACAGATCCAGAGGCATTCTTTCCTGAGAAAGGTGGATCTACTCGCGAAGCAAAGCGCGTGTGCCTGTCCTGCGACGTCCGAGGAGAATGCCTTGAATATGCTCTCCAACACGATGAGCGCTTTGGCATTTGGGGTGGCCTTTCTGAGCGTGAGCGCCGTCGCCTTAAGCGTCGCACCGCGTAGCGCCTCACTACTAGTTTGATTTGTTGAAATAATTGGATTAGTTGGAGCGTTGACCGCTCTATCTATAGGCTCGTTAAATGGCAGATAAGTTTTTCGTCACAGCAGTAGTTGTGACTCATGACGGTGCCACATGGCTGCCTCAAGTAATCGCCGCGATTGGATCTCAAAGTCGCAAGGTCGACAGAATTGTCGCCGTCGATACTGGTTCAAAAGATAATTCACTCAAGCTACTCAAATCTGCTGGAATCCCTTATTTTCAAGAAGACCGTGAAATGGGATACGGGGATGCAATTGATCATGCATTGGAACTCACTCCGCTTGTTGATGAGAATGAATGGATCTGGTTAATCCATGATGATTGCGCCCCAGATAAAAAAGCGCTCGCTCACCTTTTGGAAGCGGTCGAAGATCGCCCTCAAGTTGCAATAGCTGGTCCAAAACTTCGAGGTTGGTATGACCGCGATCATCTCCTTGAAGTTGGTGTTTCGATTGCATCAAATGGTTCAAGGTGGACCGGACTAGAACGGCGCGAGCAAGATCAAGGACAACACGATGATATTCGCGAAGTACTAGCTGTTAGTACTGCCGGCGCACTCATCCGTCGAAACGTCTATGAAGAACTCGGGGGCCTTGATACCAACCTAGCGCTTTTTAGAGATGATATTGATTTAGGTTGGCGTGCATACGTTGCAGGTCACTCCGTCATTGTCGTTCCTCAAGCTGTGGCATATCACGCCGAAGCATCTTCATCTGAGCGTCGACCGGTTGATGTATCTGAAGCATTTCTACACCGCCCACTTTTACTTGATCGGCGCAACGCAGCCTATGTCTTATTGGTGAACTCTTCATGGTGGACCTTGCCGTGGATTTCAATTCAGCTCTTTACGACAAGTGTTGCTCGGGCAATTATGAATCTACTTGCAAAACTTCCAGGATATGCGGGCGATGAAATTGCTGCCGTGGGACTGCTTCTTATTAACCCACGAGAAATCATTCAAGCTCGCAGATATCGCAAAAAGACACGTCTGATCTCTCCTCGAATTATTAGAAGTTTTATCCCTCCACGCTGGTCTCAATTTCGTATGGCGAGTGAAGGAATTGCCTCACTTATTTCACAGGCCATTCGACCATCAGCGAAAGAAGATAACCGTGCCGCGCCACAGTCGTATTCAGATATTGGTGTAATCGGTGACAGTTTTGATGATCCTGACTTAATTCCAATTAAAGATGATCCACTATGGAAAATACTTGCAAAAAAGCCTCACTTCATTCTCTTCTTTCTCATGTCAGTAATCTCATTACTCGCAGCGCGCCAACGCTTTGGAAACCTATCTGGGGGAGCCCTGGCGGTTGTACCGCAGAGCGGTTTGACGTTGCTCAGCCAATATGCACAATCATGGCATTTGGTTGGTCTTGGCTCTGCTGCAATAACGCCACCGTGGGTTCCTATTATTGGCTTCGCAAGTATCGTGACAGGTTTTAATTTACCGCTATTCATAACGCTGCTATTTCTACTAGCGCCAATTCTCGCCTTCTATATTTTCTTTAGAGTTCTCACAAAACTCGGTTCCTCACGCTATTACGCGCTGGTGGGCGCAGGAATCTATGCTTTTTCTCCAGTACTTTGGGCATCAGTGAATCAAGGAAGACTTGGAACACTAATTATAATTTTGGTAGCCCCTTCACTATTTTTCATTGCGCCTTTTACGCGCGAGAATGAAAACGCCACATGGCGCCGCATTTTTGCTATTTCGCTCTTGATCGGACTGTTTTGCGCTTTTAATCCAATTGTTCTAGCTGGTTGGCTCATTCTTCAGGGCTATCGCCTTGGAATAAATATTTTCGAACTGCGCCATCAATATCGCGAGATGGGAATTCAAAAACTTCTATTGGCTCCTGTTTCTGGAGCGCTCAAACGTCGCTTTGCACTATTCATAACTCCTTGGATCCTGGTGACTCCGTGGTCACTGGCAATGGTTTTACACCCCACCCAATTTTTTCTCGAACCTGGAATTCCGCTTCAATCTGGAATTCGGTGGCCACAATTTTTAGCAAATCCTGGCGGTCCTGGTGCTCCACCATTGTGGTTAATTTCTCCAGTCTTACTTTTCGCACTGACTGCTTTTACTATTAAAAATCTACGCACATCTAGTTTTATGGCAACTTCTGCCATCGCCGCTGGAATAGCATTGAGCGCATTTAGTATTCAAGGACACGGAAGCTTCGCCAATGTTTGGACGGGACCTCTCATTGCAATTGCGACTGCACTTGTCGTTCCCGGAGTTCTTTTATATGCAGAAAGTTTCATACCTACTCTCACGGTAATTCCTTTAGGCAAGCGCCACCTTGTTACAGGTTTCATTGCCTTAGTAACTGCAATTTCACTTATCGGTACTCCTATCTGGGCTATTACAGGCGGATCGCAATCCCTCGTTAAGGCGAATCAAGAGCAAATTGTTCCCGCTTTTGTAACAGCTCTTGCCGATACTCCAGCTAAGCCAAAGACGATGGTCATCAATGTAATTGACGGACAAACAATGTATGAGATATCTCGAGGTAGTGATCTTCAACTGGGCGACGCCGATGTAACAATTGCTCCACCCCAAGAAATAGTTCAAACTATGAGCGACCTCGTTGCGGGTTCTGGAATCACATCCTCAAAGATTCTAGGCCAGTTTGGAATTCAATACTTATTTCTTAAAGCCATAAACAACGAATCACTTATTCGCATTATTGATGGAAGCGGCGGATTTACGCGGATGTCATCGACGCCAAGTGGAATTGTTTGGAAGGTGATGGGAGCATCACCACGAGTCTTATTTGTAGGGCAAAATAAAGTACAACTCGTAGTTCCGTCATTAGATGTTAGCGCGCAAGCAAATCTCACTCAGCCAGGAGTTGTTCTCGTTGCTGAAAAGTACGATCAAAATTGGAGACTTCTTCTTGATGGACAGCGGGTGCCACTGCAGCATGCTGCTAATGGACTGCCTATCTTTACTATTCCCCATGCTGGTCAGATCACCGTGCTCCACGATGGAACTCGCCACCGCACCCTTATCTCAATTCAATTGATAGCTCTTCTTGCCGTAATCGTTCTTGCCCTTCCAGCTGGACGTCGCAGGCGTGAAATTTCACTTGAGGAGTTAGTCTGATGTTAAAGAAACTTCACTCCCTATGGAGAAATTCAAGCGTTCACGTTGATGAGCGAATATTTGGAGTTGCTGCAGTTCTTTTGGTTGCTTTCACCGTTTCCTATGCAGTACCGGTGGCGCAAAGCCTTGGAAAAGCCCAAAGTGCATTCCCTGCAACTGTATGTCCATCAAAAATGGGCGATGGAACAACAACTGCTTTTTTACCCAAATATAGAAGTTTGGTACGTCATGTTGCTAAAAAATCCCTCTCCTTTTATAAATCTGCATCAACTGTTGAAAATATTTCTTCAAACGCCTTACTTGTAGAGGGAAACCCTGCAACTTCATTCGCACTTAATAATTCTGGAAACGGAATCGGTGCGGTGTTGTGCGAGTCAGGTAATGCCGACCAATGGTTTGTTGGTGGATCTGGTGGACTGACGAGTAAAGATCAACTAGATATAGTTAACAGTGGTCTCAGCCCAGCACAAGTGGATATCGTCGGTTATTCATCCAAGCAAGTTTTACCTGTCATCTCACTCGTGATACCAGCAAACTCAGATAGAACCGTATTTCTGGATGCCTTGGTCCCAGGGGAAGATGGTGTTGCCTTACATGTAATTACACGTGCGGGTCGAGTAACAAGCTTTCTCTTCGACCAGCGAAAGAAAGGACTTTCATCTCTCGGTACGGATTTTGTTAATTCCCAAGGCGCCCCATCTAAAGATTTACTCATTCCTGCTTTGATGCAATCAAGTAACGGCAGAGTTTCATCGATGATCAGAGTGTTGGTACCCGGAAATCTTGATGCGAATATAAAGCTGACAATAAATTCAGGGGATGGTGCTTTTACTCCGATTGGATTTGACGGACGCACGATTCCACACGGAAGAGTTATTGATATTCCGCTGGCCGACCTCACCTCATCTACTCCTATGTCGATTCATATCGAATCAGATCAGCCGCTTGTTGCTGCCGCTCTCACATCTCTTAAAGGATCGGATTTTGCTTGGGCAATTCCAGTGCCACCATTAACGCAGCTTTCTTTGAATTTTACTGGCCTGAATCCAAAATTTGTCTTTACGGGTAGCAATATTGATGTGGGCATCAATTGGAAGAGTGGTAACGGAAAGAGCATGAGTGCTCATCTTGTAGGTAGCGACATCGCTTTTTGGAATCCAGGCACTACCGGAGTTCGTACTATTTCTTTTGTAAATAAATCGCGTAGCCCCGTTTATGGCGGGTCAATTCTCCGTAATAGCTCGGGCTCCCAGTTGGCATATTTACCACTTCGCGCAGGTGCTGCGCTCGAAAAATCGACGCTTCCAATTGTCGACGTGCGAAGTCTTTCTCACTGAAATCCACAACTTTCTGGATTGAACGCGATAACCTCTCATTATGGCGAGCATGAGAAATCTCCAACGCACAGGGCGAACCTGCTCTCGGGCTAGTTGTCGCTCAAGTGCCAGCAAGACTCTCACTTATATTTACGCAGAATCAACCGCCGTATTAGGACCGTTGGCAACATTTGCGGAACCACATTCGTACGATCTTTGTTTGCAACATAGTTTGACGCTGACCGTTCCAAACGGTTGGAATTTTATTAAGCAAGAGCCAGAGGGTGAAACCGCTGGACCAAGCGAGGATGATTTAATGGCCATTGCTGATGCAGTGAGAGAAGTTGCTCAAGCACATACGCAGCAGCATGATGTGCGCCAAGCTCCAGCGTCAGAAGTAGGTCGCAGAGGTCATTTGCGCGCACTCCCGTCCAACTAATCCAACTAATCCTAAGAGTCCTGTAAGTTAGGAATATGTTTACCCGAGAATTTCTTGACACAATAATGAAGGCGTACGACGTTCGTGGCCTAGTTGATAAAGAAATTACTCCAGACTTCACTTTTGCCCTCGGTGCTTCTTTTGCCAGATTCCTTCAAGAAGAGCGTGAGCCCGCCACAGTAATTATTGGCGAAGATATGCGTCCTTCTTCACCGCTCTTGGCGCATGCTTTTGCAGATGGTGTTACTTCACAAGGTTTCGATGCAATTCGAATAGGTTTGGCTTCCACAGATATGGCTTATTTCGCCTCTGGGAAACTTAATCTTCCTGGCGCAATGTTTACGGCAAGCCATAATCCGGCCGAGTACAACGGTATAAAGCTCTGCAAAAGTGGGGCTCGTCCAATAGGTGCGGAAACAGGACTTCTTCGTATTCGTGATTTGATATTGGAAGGCGTACCACTTTCAACGCGCTCACTTGGCAAAGTCACTGACCAGGATATGTTGACCCAATACGTAGATTTTCTCCTTTCACTATTTGGAACAGAATTAACATCGGCCAAACGCAAGCTAAAAGTTGTAATTGATGCCGGCAATGGCATGGCAGGACACACCGCCCCAGCGGTGATGGCGGGGCTCAACGTTGAAGTCATTCCAATGTATTTCGAGTTAGACGGTACTTTTCCAAACCATGAAGCAAATCCCATTGATCCTGCAAATGTGGTTGATTTACAGAAAGCGGTAAAGAAACACAAAGCTGATATCGGGTTGGCATTTGATGGTGATGCTGATCGCTGTTTTCTTGTTGATGAAAACGGTGCCATCGTTAACCCATCTGCGCTTACTGCATTAATTGCAGTTCGTGAATTAAAACGTAAGCCAGGTTCACCTGTAATTTACAACTTGATTTCTTCTAAAGCAGTTTCCGAAGTAATTCTTGAAAATGGTGGCAAGCCAGTTCGATCACGTGTTGGACATTCCTATATCAAAGCGATGATGGCAGAAACTGGCGCAGTATTTGGCGGTGAACATTCAGGCCATTTTTACTTTACAGATTTTTGGAGAGCAGATTCTGGAATGCTGGCAGCACTCTTTGCCCTTGCCGAACTCTCGACCAGTACAGTGAAGCTTTCACAACTTCTTGCTCCATACAATCGTTATGTTTTGAGCGGAGAGATTAATACTCGTGTTGCCGATACTCAGGCTGCGCTGACCCTCATTCGTGAATCATTCAAATCGGATTATGAAATCGATGAACTCGATGGCGTCACAGTGACCGCGCCTGAATGGTGGTTCAATGTGCGCCCGTCCAACACTGAACCTCTACTACGCCTGAATGTTGAAGCGGGCAATGAGGCAACTATGAAGAAAGTCCGGGATAAGGTCCTCGAACTCATCGGGTAAACTAGCGCTCTCAAACAACCGAAGCCTCGGATAATTTTTTAGGAGCACACGTGTCTGTACAAGCAGCCGTTTCACCTGTTTCATTTGATATCGCAAACCCCGCATTGGCGGCCGAAGGCAAGAAGCGCATTGAATGGGCCGGGCGCAATATGCCCGTGCTTCAACAAATAAAAGCTCGTTTTGAAAAAGAAAAGCCATTTACCGGTATTCGAATTGCCGCTTGCATGCACGTCACAACTGAGACAGCAAACTTGATGCTTGCACTTAAAGCTGGCGGCGCAGAACTTGCCCTGTGTGCATCAAATCCTCTTTCAACTCAAGATGACACTGCAGCAGCCCTTGTTCACGAGTACGGCGTTTCAGTTTTCGCAAAAAATGGAGTTGACCGTGATGGTTACTACACACATCTCAATGCTGCTCTAGATATCAAGCCAGATTTTGTTTTCGATGATGGTTGCGATCTAGTCAATACTCTTCACACAACTCGAACAGAATTACTTCCAGGAATCCTTGGCGGATGCGAAGAGACCACAACAGGCGTTATCCGTTTAGCTCAAATGTCTAAAGACGGAGCACTGAAGTTCCCAATGATTGCTGTTAACGACACTGATACAAAGCACATGTTCGACAATCGCTTTGGTACCGGACAATCCACTCTAGATGCAATTTTCCGCGCAACAAACCAACTTATTGCGGGCAAAGTTTTTGTTGTTGCTGGATTCGGATATTGTGGCAAGGGTGTTGCTGAACGTGCCAAGGGAATGGGCGCAGATGTCGTCGTAACCGAGATTGATCCTACAAAGGCACTCGATGCTTTGATGCAGGGCTTCCGCGTGATGCCAGCTTCTGATGCTGCAAAAATTGGCGATGTATTCATTACTGTCACAGGTAACCGTGATGTATTGAGAGAAGAGCATTTCAAGGTAATGAAAGATGGCGCAATTCTTGCGAACTCAGGTCACTTCGATATCGAAATTGACGTCGCCTGGCTTGAACAAAATGCAAAGCAAAAGAATTCAAAAATTCGTCATCAAACTGATGAATATGTGATGGCAAACGGTCACCGCTTGCTCTTGATTGCAGAAGGTCGCCTGGTAAACCTTGGAGCTGCAGAAGGTCACCCAGCAGCAGTCATGGATATGTCATTCTCAGATCAGGCCCTTACTGCTGAATACTTATTGAAAGCCGCTAAGGACCTTGCTCCAGGTTTGCATGAAGTTCCAACAGTTATTGACAAAGAAGTAGCTCGTCTTAAACTTGCAAGCATGGGCGTAGATATTGATGTACTTACTCCAGCTCAGGAGCTTTATTTGAATTCGTGGGAACACGGCTCCTAATGCCACTCATCATGGTCGTTGATGACGACCAAGATTTAGCAGAGATGTTAGGCATCGTCCTCAATGGTGCTGGTTTTGAAGTAGATCTTGTTAGTGATGGTGATGGCGTGATGGATATCTTTCGCGCCAACCCCCCAGATTTAGTTTTGCTCGATGTAATGCTTCCTGGAATTGATGGCATAGAAGTCGCTCGTCTAATTCGGCAAGAATCGATGGTTCCCATCGTGATGCTCACCGCTAAAGGGGATACAAACGACGTTGTGCTCGGGCTTGAAGCCGGCGCAGATGATTACATGGTCAAGCCATTTAATCCTTCTGAACTAGTTGCTCGAATAAAAGTACGTTTACGTCGGAGCGTTTCTGAACCAATTTCTTCACTTCGAATTGGCGACCTTGCTATTGATCAGGTTGCACATACGATTGCACGTGGCGGAAAAACTATTCCATTGACTCGCTTGGAATTTGATTTGCTTGTAGCACTTGCAAAAGAACCAGGCCGAGTCTTTACGCGCGAATCTCTTCTCGGAGAAGTTTGGGGCTATCAACATGCAACAGATACTCGCTTAGTGAATGTTCATATTCAGCGTCTTCGCTCCAAAATTGAGCGAGATGCGGACAATCCAGAACTTATTCTGACTGTACGAGGAGTCGGATATAAAGCCGGATCAGCCGGATCTGTAGGAACATCTGAAAAATGACAAAGCTACTTCGTAGCTGGCGTCGTTCAATTCTCTTTCGTGTTTCAGTATTAACAATCGCTCTTACATCTGTGCTTATCCTTGTTTTAGGAACAGTTCTCTCAGACCAAATTACTCGAGGCGTCTATCGTGAAAAACTTTCAGCCTCAATGTCAGAGGCGGACTCCCTAGTTAATTACACCCAAAGTCAATTAGATGCGACTACCTACCGAAACGATTTAAAACTCAAGACTGTTCTCGATAATCTTTTTCACGTTGGTGAGGCAAATTCCAATTTGATGCAACGTGAAGTAATCCTTTTGCCAACACCAAAAACTGCAATGAAATCTCATCTATATCAAGGAAGTTCAAATTTTCTAGATTTCTCAATAATCAAGGATGACTTTCGCGTCAAAGTGCGCAAACATTTTGCAGTTCAATCGCAATATTTGAAAATTAAGTATCTCACTGGAGTTCAGATTGATGGTATCGCCGTAGGATCGACAATAATAATTCCAAATAATCAAGAGTATGAAATCTATTATCTTTTTCCTTTAACGCAGCAGCAGCAATTGATTGGATTGATTAGCGTACTGCTGTGGATATTTGGAGCGATTCTCATCATCCTGATTGCACTGATAACTTGGTATGCCACTGGAAGAATTGTTAGGCCTGTTCGTGAAGCAGCCGAGATCGCTGAAGAGCTGACAGCTGGTGACCTAGGTCGTCGCCTTGCAGTGCGAGGTGAAGATGAACTTGGTCGACTTGCTATCGCCTTTAACGAAATGGCGGTATCACTCCAACAACAAATTTCAAGATTAGAAAACCTTTCACGTCTCCAGCAGCGTTTCGTTTCAGATGTTTCGCATGAACTACGCACGCCACTCACAACCATCCGCATGGCTTCTCAGATCCTTTACGAGGCTCGTAAAAACCTAGATCCAGCCTCGTCTCGGAGTGCTGAACTCCTCATCGCGCAGATTGAAAGATTTGAAACTCTTCTAACAGATTTACTTGAAGTAAGTCGCTTCGATGCCCGTGCTGCCATATTGGAAACCCGCGAAGTAAACCTCACTACTCTGGTTCGACAAGTCGTTGACCAACTTCATGCACCAGGTGATCTGCGAATTGATGCACCCGAAGAAGTTGCCAATGCAGCTGTAGATCCACGGAGAATTGAACGAATTCTTCGTAATCTCATTTCTAATGCCATTGACCATAGTGAAGGCCGTGGCGTTGTTATAAAAATTGCTCAGACAGATCATGAAGTTGCAGTTGGTGTTCGTGATTATGGAATTGGTTTTAGCGAACGAGAAGGAGAGCGCCTTTTTGATCGCTTTTGGCGCGCCGATCCATCAAGGTCGCGTTTGCGTGGTGGCACCGGATTAGGTCTGGCTATCGCGCTGGAGGATGCACAACTTCACGAAGGAACTCTG
>CAIMSI010000079.1 GCA_903844115.1 uncultured Actinomycetes bacterium | reverse complement strand
GTGACGAAGAAGTTATCGCAGCCGCCAAGGCAGCAAATGTTCCAATGTTTATGACGGGCGTACGCCACTTCTCGCACGCGTAAGGCATACTTGGCGTATGCGCAAACTTTTCGCTTCATTTGTAATAGTCGCCCTTTTGGCAAGTTATGCAGAGGGAGCTGTTGCGGCAACGCCGGTTGTAGCTGCGGGAAAGCCTTGTAATAAACCGGGGGCGATTCAGAGTTCTGGCAAGACCAACCTTCGATGCATGATTACAGGCGCTCGGTCCGCGGTTTGGAAGAAGTACAGCCCATCTCCATCCCCGGTTAAACCGCCGAGTGCCCCCACTTCATTTTCAGATCTGTACGCTAATCGGCTAGGGATTTCGTACGCAGCATGGTCAAAGTCGAATAACGTCTTTGTATCGAGTACAAAATTTCCACCCCCTGTGTCAATTTTTACAGGGCCGAATACCAAGCCCTATGAAACCAATGCCTTTGAAACGATTAGTAGAGTTACGAAACTTCTCGATGGAACTCAAGGAATCAAGAAGGTCAAAATCTTCTACTTTTCATTACAAGACGTTGATTGGGCAGCGAACATCGTGCAGTTGATGATGGGCCAAGTTGAATACGAGAAGGGGAATCTCCAGCAAGGTGGACCTATCGTTGCTTGTTTCGGTGGAGGCGACTGCAATAGAAGCACCGCGTGGACAACTGCGGATGGAACCGCCTATCTGCTGTTGGGGGTAACCGCCCATCCAGATGACGGTGAAATTAAATATGGCGTAGCTGATACGGAGTACTACAACGCGGCGGTTAAGTCGATTT
Organism: uncultured Actinomycetes bacterium; assembly: GCA_903844115.1. GTDB lineage: Bacteria > Actinomycetota > Actinomycetes > Nanopelagicales > Nanopelagicaceae > PALSA-747. Next base: position 1,111 of record CAIMSI010000079.1, on the reverse strand, counting down.
ACCTATCTCAAAATGCGTTGCTACCTGAAACAGCACCTTCGATTTACGCAGCGAACGAACCGCCTTTCTGGTTCCATCTTGGCGGCGAAATAATGGCAGCTTGCCTAGGTGGATCGGGTTCGGATTATCAAGCATTCGATGAATGCACAAAGGGGAGAGAAAGCTCATTTGGAAGTGGATTCCCGAGTGCGACCTTCGACAGCGTGACCACATACTTGGACTTATCCAATCTCAGCGGAATGTGGAGAGATTCGCATTATGCCTTTATGAATCAGGCACTCCCTATAGGAACCGATCTGATGGAAATTTTCCTCGCACTAAAAGGCCCTTCTGTTCTCATTGATTTCGACACGATGATGAGTCAGGGCAAGACTTTCGAGGATTCATTCCAAGCCGAATTTGGAACTAGCTGGCAACTTGCAGCACCGGAGATTGCAAAAGTCGTTTGGGATAAATTCCAGAATCGCTACTGACAGCGCTCGCATCTTTCTCCGCTAAGATTCACCTATGACCGCACAGATTCTTGATGGCAAAGCCACAGCAGCCACAATCAAGAGCGAGCTGCGCGAGATTGTTTCGGGCATGGCTCGAAAGCCTGGGCTCGGAACCATTCTTGTCGGCGATGATCCTGGTTCACATTCATACGTGGGTGGAAAGCACAAAGACTGTGCCGAGGTCGGCATTACCTCGATTCGCGTAGATCTCCCCGCGAGCGCGTCGCAAGCAGATGTCTTGGCGGCGATTAAAGATTTAAACAACAGCGCCGAATGCACGGGATATATCGTGCAGTTGCCAATGCCCAAGGGCATAGATGCCAATCTCATTCTCGAAAGTATTGATCCGGCAAAAGATGCTGACGGATTGCATCCATTGAATTTAGGTAAATTAGTCATCGGAGAGCCAGCTCCAAATACCTTTTGAAGCTGGAATACGTCCAGCTCAACGGCAATATATTGCAACGACTTGAAAACTTTAAGACCCAAAGAATGCCTGACGCCCCAAAAAGAATTCCCTCCGATAGTGGAAGAAATACATGGCCAATCGAAGCCCTCCCACCGGGCGGTGGTGCATTGCGTCGGCGAAATGGAAATTGATGGATTACATCAAGATC
>CAIMSI010000078.1 GCA_903844115.1 uncultured Actinomycetes bacterium | reverse complement strand
TCGCAATGGATTCACTACCTAATTGGGTAAACGAATCAGCTCGTGAGTTCAACTACGTTCATATCGCGCCATATGTAGATGAGATGGCACTGACATATGCACATGCCGCAAGCGGAAAACTTCCAACAAATCCCACACTTGTAATCGGGCAACCAACGGTCAGCGATCCTTCACGAGCACCAGATGGTAAACACATACTTTGGATTCAAGTGAGGGTTCTACCGCTTGAAATTACTGGCGATAGCGCCGATGTCATTCAAGGTAAGACTTGGGATGCAGTTGCTGAAGTTTATGCCGATCGAATCATCGACAATCTTGAAACGTACGCACCTGGAATAAAATCACATATATTGTCAAGAAAAGTTCTCTCCCCAACTGATCTTGAACGCTACAACCCGAATTTAATTAAAGGCGATTCGCTCGGCGGCAGTCATCACCCGGCGCAATTCTTCTTCCTGCGTCCAATGCCTGGTTGGATCCGACACCGCACTCCTATAAAAAACCTTTATTTATGCGGCTCTGGAACATGGCCTGGTGGGGGCGTCGGCGGCGGTAGTGGATTAATGGTTGCGAAACTACTCTCCTAGAAAAGCAGATCGCCAAGCTTCTGGCCAAGGCTTTGAACCCTCACCCACCTCAGGTGCGTGCACGATTACATAATTACCAACTGCCGCAAGTTCACCTGCAACGTGTGCGGTAAAACCAAATTCAAGTGATGAATTCCCAACTCTCAGAACTTCGAGTCGCGTAGTAATTTCTTCGCCGAAAAAAATGCGTCGTTTATATTCCATTTGTATTTTCACTCGTGGAATTAGACCGAAGAGTGAAGTTGGAAGATTTAGCTTGCGATACAAAGCAGACTCACACTCTTCCACCCAGCGAAAAACCGATGTGTAGTGCTGGTGTCCGGCAGCGTCGGTTTCCATCCACTCTAATAGCCGAACTTTTTCAACAAAAACCTCAGCCATTGAAACCCCCAAATAAGTATCGAGTATGTGGAATTAAATTCTCCGAAAGCCTTGCTTTTACACTCCCGCACACTAGCATTTGGCCGTGGATAGCATCTTTAGCGGCGAGGCCAGAGATTTAGTAGACAGGTCGGCTCGCCCTCAATCCCTCATTATTACCATTTACGCCGCTTACAGTCGTTCCCATGGCGGTTGGTTTTCAGCAAATACAATCGTCCAGCTTTGTACAGAGTTGGATGTTGCCGAGGATGCTGCTCGAAGCGCGTTGGCGCGTTTCAAACGCCGCGGAATTTTAATTTCGAAGAAGCAAAATGGTGTTATTGGATATGCCATCAGTCCAGAAATGCGTAAATCTTTCGACCAAGGCGATTCTCGCGTGCTTCAACGTCGCGACTCCCCTACCAATGAAGGATGGATCCTCGTTGCATTTTCTATTCCTGAGAAAATGCGTTCAGTGCGTTACCAACTTCGCTCTCGCTTAACGCGTATCGGATTCGCGCAGGTGAGCGGTGGGCTTTGGATTGCGCCTAGACAATTGAGCTCAGATGCTATTTCACTTGCCAAGACGCTTAAAGTGGAGAAGTATATGAAAATTTTCTCTGCTGAGCACATCGCTTTCACTCCAACCACCTCGGCAGTTCAGAGTTGGTGGGATCTCGATGGAATTCAAGAGGTTTACCGCTCTTTTAGTATCACCGCTAAACCTGTTATTAAACACTGGGCCGGTAAAACTAATGTCATCGATTCCGGTCGAGCTTTTCGAGACTACACGACGATTTTAACGAACTGGCGACATGCACCTTATTTTGATCCAGGTCTACCAGGAGAGTTTTTACCGAAGAACTGGGCTGGATATGAAGCAACTGAAAGTTTTTTTAAGATACACGATAAGTTAGCTGGACCGGCACTAAATTATGTTTTTAATACCGCTAAGAAATAATCTGAAATCTGCTGAATTCAACTACTTTCGATTAGTTTGTGATGGAAGTTCGCCAAATCGTTCGTTATAAATCTTTGCAAAGCGGCCAAGGTGCGTAAATCCCCAAGAAAAAGCGATATCCGCGATTGACGTATCAAGGCCACGTCCACCTAGCAACTCCTCCCTAACCCTATTAAGGCGGACATTGCGCAAATAATCTGTTGGACTCATGCCAACGTAGTTCTTGAAACCATCTTGTAATGAGCGAATACTCACGCCGGCATATCGGGCCATATCGGTAACGGTAAGCGGTTCCTGCGGATTTGCTTCACATGCCGCCATCGCTTGTCGTACCGAACGGGGAGCCGCGGGTTCAACATTTGTTCCAATGGATTCGCTGTAATTATGTCGTTGGGACAACAAAAGCCCAGTAATAATTAAATCTTGAAATTGATCTCGAATTCCGGCATGCATGGTTAGCCCACCGCGATCAACATCAGTGACAAGAGTGTCAATCAAGCCGCGCCAGCTTTTTGCCTTTTGAGTAGTTAGATCCATTCCTAAATCGAATCGGACAGGAACGTGTATTTCGCGACCGATTAAATCCTCCAAGCGCTCCTCGAGTGTTGTCCGATTTATATAAACCATTAACTGGGGGTTACCCGCATGCCAAACCATGTCTAGTTTTTCAAGTGGATTGGGAATCGATGCAGTGTTCACATCTGAATGAATCATTTCTTTGCCACACGTAATGTCCGCACTGCCTTCAAGGGGAATTTGAATCAGATAAAAAGAATTCAACTCACCAGGAGTGATTCGTACTTCGGCGCCATAGTCGAGATAGTTCAAAGTAACATCACCCAAAGTAATTCGGTTATGTACCGTATTGAGTTCGTCGTGGCTATTGGTTGTTGTTAATGCATGCGGACAAAAAACGCGGGCTACTTCACTTCGCGCCTCATCTAGATGGGTGGTCCTAAAGAGATTGTGCTCTTTCAGAAGTTCTGCCGTCGCCACCATGTGAGAATGTTCCTTTTACTCCTCAGCAGTGTCAATAGATTTGAGCTTATTGTTTGCGTTCTGCGGATAGCCTGTGCGTGAGCAGGACAAAAATATTGGTTTTTTCGGCATAGAGTGGCTCTCTTAATGGATTTTAGGGAGAAATATGAGTTCTGAGTTATTAAAGGGTAAGACTGCAATAGTTACTGGCGGTGGAACGTTATTCGGAACCGCAGTGGCTAAAACCCTCATTGCCGATGGCGCTAAAGTTATGATTGTTGAAATCAATTCCGAAAGCGGTGCTGCTGCTGCACAAGCATGTGGCCCAAATGCGATCTTTTTTCATGGCGACATCACAGATGACGCAGCAATTGCAACCATGATCGAGACCGCAATTAAGGCGTGGGGACGGATAGATATTCTCGTCAACCTTGCCTGTTCATATGATGACGCAGGCGCCGACAGTGCGCGTGCGCAATGGACTAATACATTAAACGTCAATATTTCAAGTGCCGCGATGTTAGGCGCCGCAGTTAGACCACATATGAAGAAACAAGGCGGCGGATCTATTATCAACTTAACAAGTATCTCTTCCAGCGTTGCCCAAACAGGTCGGTGGATTTATCCAGTGAGCAAAGCTGCACTAGTTCAACTCACTCGCAATATGGCAATGGATTATGCAAGCGATAAAATCAGAGTGAACTCAGTTTCACCAGGTTGGACTTGGTCTGCAATCATGGACATGCTCTCAAAGGGTGATCGCAAAAAGACTGATCGCGTTGCTGCGCCTTTTCATTTGACTGGGCGTGTTGGAGATCCAGAAGAAGTTGCAAACGTAATCTCTTTTCTTGCAAGCGATAAGGCATCGGTAGTTACTGGCGCCGATTGGGCCGCTGATGGTGGTTACTCTGCAATGGGACCAGAGCAAGCGTCACCTGCAATTCCACTTCTAGAGGCATAAAATTGTAAAAGAAAAGCCCTGACCACGTGGTCAGGGCTTTTCTACATTAATTTATTTACCGGATTTAGCCATTCGTTTGCGAAGTTGTGAACCGATCTTGGCATAACTCTTTGGATTGATTGGTAGCAACCATTGGTTGAATCGAACCGGCGCAGGGATCTGTAAATCTAGATCAATGAGTAGCTCATCAATATTGTGCACTGAGAACGGAATAATGTTAGTTCCGCGTGCATGCTTATTCTCAGTGCGCTTTTCCATCCACGCTAAACGCTTGTCAATATGGGCAAGCATTTCGGCCTTAGATGGCAGGTTAATCGCTTTGGCAATGTATGCCGCAATCCAGACTGCACCCATTTCAGCATTCAACTGGGAGAAGAATGATGAGTTGTAGCCGTTGAAAGCAATGTTCTTCACATCTAATGGGATGAGTTGACGATAAAGGCGGAAGTTCCCGCGCTCATCGGTAATCGCTTTCATGACTGAATCTTCAAGGAATGGCACCCGTTGGTGGAAGCCCGTTCCGCAGATGACATAGTCGGCATCAATGGTCTGGCCGTTTGAAAGGGTCACTTTCCCAGCTGACATGCTCACAATTTCCGTATCGCGAATAACTGAGAGTTTTCCCTCTTTAATATTTTTGAAGAAACCATCGGTTGCAAGTGAGACCGTGCTTCGAACAATTGTGTCTAAGCCCGTCTTTGGATGCAAACCTAATTTTTCTAATTTGAACTGCTTTTCAATAACACCTTGAACGCTGCCAAGCATTCCAGCGCTTACTTTCTTTCCTTTTCCATGCAAGAAGGCTTCTGCGCCCTTTAACTCGATGTAAGGAAATAGAGCCTCGCCCATACGGGTAAGTAGGAGCATCTTGTAGTTGAGAACATTGTTGAGACGCTTTGGGACCTTCCAAATCAAGTGACGCGCAATAACCGTCGTCTTTTTGGCGATTCCAACGGTCGCATTTGCAGCATCACATGAAGACTTTCCATATCCAATGAAGACTGCATTCTTGCCACGGACATCTTCTATATTATGGAAATCAACGGTATGAAGTATTTTACCGCCGGCAGCTTTGAAGGCATCTGCACCTTTCCACTCTGGAACGAATGGATCAGAGAAAATACCATTAGCAACAATAAAGAAATCGAAAGTATGCGTCTCCTTCTTTCCATTAGCTGTTGTTTCTACTGACCAAGTGCCATCACCATTTTGCTTAGCGATAGTGACTTCCGTATTGAAAGAAATCTTATTTAAGATGTTGAATTTCTTGGCATAACCTTCCATGTATTTCTGAACTTGTTCACCACTTGGCCATTCAGGCGTTCCCTTTGGATATGGGTAATCACTTAAGGCATATGTGCTGCGAACGTTTTGTGTGCCAAGTCCTGGATAGCGACGAGAGGTTGTCCAAACGCCACCAACCTCACTGTCTTTTTCAAAAACATGTACGTCGTGTCCAAACTCCGTTAGGACTTTGGCTGATGAAAGGCCAGCAAAGCCAGCACCAACGATTCCGATTTTCATTCGATAAAACCCCGTTTCTCCCCAGCGAACTGGATTCCTTAGATAGCGAGGTTAGAAAAGGCTGCTGGAATTCTTAGCCAACATGCGCGGTGGGTATCCATTGGGCGCTTCCGATTTACTGGAACTTCAGCCCATCACCGTTCCCGTGCTGTCGGGGTTAATTGCGCGTTTGCGCGAGAAGGCTGCCATATTAATTTCATTTCCGGTATGTCCGCAGCGCACCCGCACGGGATCGACATCGTGGTCGCGCCCGCCACTGACTTTATCAATCAATTGCGCCATGAGCTTTCCGACCATAGGGGCGTTCTTGAATTGATTGCCGCTAGTCCCAATAGCTACATAGAACCCATCTAACTCAGTTCGATCATAAATTGGTGTCCAGTCTGAGGCAACGTCATACACACCAGCAATTCCAGAAGGAGAATCGGGAATCATTAGCGCCGGAAACCGGCGAGCGGCGCGCGTTACTTGTGCGTCAAAGCGCGCCTTTGTTCTATTGGGATTAATTGCATCAACATCATCGACCCATTCAAGTTCATCACACTCAGGTTCGGTACCCCCAATAAGCGTTGAACCCGTTGGCGTAGATCTCATGTAGGTACCTAAATCAAGATCACCAACAATGGGTCCGGGAAGTAAGTTCAGTGGAGTATTTATTTGATGAACTTCTTGGCGCATTGGTCGAACGGAGATTGTAAAATCCTGACCTACACCAGCGAGTTTATTGATTTGATTCGACCAAGGTCCACCAATATTGATAACAACGTCAGCGAAAATCTTTTCAGAATTATTTAATTCAACCCCAGTTACTTTATTTCCTTCGCGAAGAATGCCCGTCACTTTCAATCACCGAAGACCTGGAATCAGGAAAGGCCATTCTCTATTGTCATGCGGGTTGCTCTTATCTAGAGGTATGTGAAGGCCTACGGCAATCCCCTTCAATCCTTTTTGAAGCACATCCCTGGTCACCTGAGAAGGTTTTATCGAAATGTGTTGAACCGCCAGTTTTTGCTGAATTTAGATGGAAGAGCGGAAGCGGAGGAAGAGCGGAGACTAGCTACGAACTTGCCTCAAGGTACGCAAGTTCTGGAACCTTACAAACACGAGTAGTTCAATATCACCAATACACAGAAACCGTTCGTCTAAACCGCACCAGAGATAACGCCGGCAATAAATATCCATCCTGGGAGATATTGCAAGACGGGAAATGGAGAACCTCTAAGCAAGAAGTTTCCATCAAAGAACTTCCGCTATACAGAGTGGTGCTACTAAGAGCCAATATCGAATCAGGC
>CAIMSI010000077.1 GCA_903844115.1 uncultured Actinomycetes bacterium | reverse complement strand
GTGCTCGAGATCGGTATGGAAACCGTAATCATCAAGGAGTGCTTGCGTTAGTGCAGAAGTTGCTTCGATTGGGACTTCAATTATTACACCGCACTTCTCACAATTTAGATGCGCATGAATGTCTTCAGTCGATGCGTGATAGCGAACGCCACCATGTCCAAGGTGGGAGTGTTGAACAAAACCCACGTTTTCTAACGTTTCTAGGTTGCGATAAACAGTTGAAAGATTAATTCCTGGATGTGTTGCTCGAACTTTCTCGGCAACTTGTTCTGGCGTTGCATGTCCAAGTTCGCGAACAGCTGCAAGAACCAATTCACGTTGAGGTGTTAAACGAAGTCCCTTTTCGCGCAATTCATGTTTATCAGCCATGAGGTAAGTCTATCTAACGTTAGATAGTTACGATTAAATCGACGGGTTCGCCTTTTTGCGCGTGAACTTTGAGTTCCACTCGGGCGCCATGCGCAAGGACTACTACTGTCCACTCACCCGGCGCCGCAAAGAATCTAAACTGTCCCAACTCATTTGTTGGGACTTCTGCGGTGAATTCACCGGTTGAATCGAGGAGTCTCACATATGCGTTACCGACGGGCGCTCCATTTGGAACACCATCGCCAACACCACCACGGAGAACCGCTCCTTGAATCAAGGTCTGATTAGCAAGATCTACTCCTGCTAGATCTGGACCGCCAGGTGTTGCACCGCAAGTTTTCATTAAGCGCCAACCGCTACTGGAACGCCAACAAGTGAACCGTATTCAGTCCATGAACCATCATAGTTTTTGACATTTTGCATATCCAAAAGTTCATGAAGTACGAACCATGAGAATGCAGAACGCTCACCGATTCGGCAATATGCAATTGTCTCTTGAGCAAAATTAACACCCGCATTTACGTACAGCTCGGAAAGTTCTTCATTTGATCTAAAGGTGCCATCTTCATTTGCGGCCTTCGACCACGGAATATTCTTTGCAGTTGGAATATGTCCCTTAATTTGGCCGCCTTCTTGTGGCAAATGTGCTGGTGCAAATAGTTCACCAGAAAATTCTTGCGGTGAGCGAACATCAACGATGTTTTTCAGTCCGATAGATGCAATTACTTCATCGCGATATGCGCGGATGGAATTATCGCGCTCTGAAGCAACATAGCGAGTTGCGTTACGAGCAACCACCTCTGTTGTAAGAGGTAAACCTTTGAGCTCCCAAAGCTTTCGTCCGCCATCAATTAGGCGAACATCTTGGTGGCCGTAAATCTTGAAGTACCAGAATGCATATGTGGCGAACCAGTTGTTGTTTCCGCCGTAGAGAACCACAGTTGAATCATTAGCAATACCGCTCTTTGAAAGAAGGGCTTCGAACTTCTCCTTGGAAATGAGATCACGAATTAAGCCATCTTGTAAGTCATCGCGCCAGTGAAGGGTAATTGCGCCTTGAATATGGCCCTTTTCATAAAGAGTGGTGTCTTCATCTACTTCGACAAATACAACATGTGGATTTGATAGGTTCTCTTGAACCCAATCAACTGAAACTAACGACGTAGCACGTGACATTATTTCCTCTTCTCTGAATTAGTTAATTATTGGAAGTTAGTTTTATTTTCGGTTTGTTGCGCGGGCGATCAAAAGATAGAGCTCACAGCCCAAGCAGAAGTTAAATGCCGCATTTAGAAAAGCGGCTGCAAGCGCAAATCCAACTGCAACCGTGAATAGGGCGCTGATGCCAAAAAATGATCCAAGGAGAGCCGCGAGCGCAAATATGAGACCAACGCTCTGTGCAAATTGTGGTGGGC
>CAIMSI010000076.1 GCA_903844115.1 uncultured Actinomycetes bacterium | reverse complement strand
TTTGTGAGCTGGTTGAGGAAAGTTGTGCGAGATTCTGATTGTGTCTGCTCAAGATATGCGCGACGTGAAAGAACAACGTTGTTACGGTTCTTATCAAGTTCAATGATGCGAGCTTCGACAGTCTTGCCAATGTAAGGAGTGAGGTCGCGAACACGGCGCATTTCTACGAGAGATGCCGGAAGGAATCCGCGTAGACCGATATCAACGATCAAGCCACCCTTAACAACTTCAATGACAACGCCTGTAACCACTTCGTCGCGTTCCTTCTTGCCTTCAATCTCTCCCCATGCACGCTCATATTGAGCACGCTTCTTGGAAAGAATTAGGCGGCCTTCTTTATCTTCCTTTTGGAGTACGAGCGCTTCAACGCGATCGCCAAGTTTTACAATCTCTGAAGGATCGATGTCGTGGCGGATAGAAAGTTCACGTGAAGGGATGACACCCTCTGTTTTGTAACCAATATCAAGAAGTACTTCTTCGCGGTCTATTTGTACGACAATTCCTGAGACCAAGTCTCCGTCGTTAAAATTCTTGATTGTTCCTTCGATTGCGGCGAGAAAGTCTTCTGCTGATCCGATATCGTTTAATGTAATCTGAGTGCTCAAGTTGCTCCGTAGGTGGATAGATGTAGTAGGTAACTCTCCTATCCCCTATACAGAGATTGAAGAGGCCGGCCCCTTGTGGACCGAGTGCATTAGGGTACTTGCGGAGCGTGTCGAGGGTCAAAACGCTTTTGAAAGCTCACGATAGGGTGCGGATATGCGCGATTACCTGCTCTTTCTCAAGACTCCAGGCGCGAAATCACTACTTCTAGCAGCTTTTCCCGCTCGCCTTGCCTACAGCATGATCGGGCTTGGCCTTTATTTCAAGGTCTACCACGAGACTCACTCAATTGCAGTTGCTGGGTTTGCGGCCGGCGCAAATGGAATCGCTGGCTCCATCACAACAGGCTTGCGAGCAGCGCTGCTAGATAGATTTGGACTCAAGTGGCCTATCCGGTTTTTTGTTCCAGCATATGCAGCGTCAATTCTTCTGGTGGATGCAACGCACGATAAAACCTTATTGCTATTTTTTGCAGTGCTCCTTGGTATTTGTGCCCCTCCAATAAATCTTTCAATTCGACCATTGTGGCGTTCAATTGTTCCTCAAGAAAGTTTGCGTACTGCTTACGCTATTGACTCATCATCTTTAGAGATTGCAGCAATCCTTGGCCCACTTGTGGTTACGACATTGGCGCTCTCTTCGCATCCTGCTACGGCGCTCGCTCTTTGCGCATTGTCATTGTTTGCTGGAGGAATTTCGATTTCTTGTTTAAGTGTCGTAGGTAGATGGAAGCGGGAAGAAAAGAACCCTTCAGAAATGAAGCTTTTCAGGATTCCTGGAATTCGCCTCTTGGCAATCGAAGGTCTATTCATCGGATTAGGCACTGGTATTTTTTCGATTGCTTTGCCTGCTTTCACAACACTTAAACATGTACCAGCTATGACGGCAATAATTCTTGCCATTCAATCCTCCACAATGATAATTGGCAGTTTGATAGCCGGAACAATTGGTCGCCAATGGACTCCTTTGCAAGCCTTTAAACGCAATTACATCTTCTGGACAATCGCTGCCCTTCCACTCGCTTTCACAACTCCGGGTTGGAGCTTGATGGCAGTTGCTGGAGTAATGGGACTTTTCGTTGGTGCGCAACAAGTTTTCTATCTTGAAATGCTCGAATACATACGCCCCAAAGGTGGGGCTGCTGCTGCTCTTGGATGGATGTGGATGGTCGAAGGCACTGCAGGGGCTATAGGTAGCGCGATCGCTGGAGCACTTTCTGAATCAGTAGGTCCTCAGTTCTGCTTTGCTCTCGCCACTGCATGTGTTGTTTTCGGTGCAATCGTTACATTCGCCGGACAAAAGTACTTACATAAAGCAAATAGAAAGGTGTTGAAGTTCGACTAGTGAGCCGCTAAATCCCAGCTCTTTCCAGTTCCAATATTTACTGCCAGCGGCAGAGAAAGTTTTACGGCACTTTCCATCTGCTCTTTCACAATATCTGAAACAACTTCTTTTTCGCCAGGGAAAAGCTCGATAATTAGTTCATCGTGAACTTGTAGAAGTAGTCGTGACTTCACTCCAGCTTTTAACATCGCAGTATTTACGTTCAGCATTGCAACCTTGATGATGTCTGCAGCCGAACCTTGAATCGGCGCATTCAGCGCCATGCGTTCAGCGGTCTCGCGACGTTGACGATTCTCACTTAGCAAGTCAGGCAGATAACGCCGACGCCCAAGAATAGTTTCGGTGTAACCCACTTTGCGCGCTTGCTCTACGACGTCCTTTAGATAGTCTCGAATTCCACCAAATCTTTCAAAGTAATGACCCATAAGCGTTGAAGCTTCATTGGGGGAAAGATCAAGCTGTTGAGAAAGCCCGAAAGCCGACAACCCATAAGCAAGTCCATATGACATCGCCTTAATCTGGCGGCGCATTTCTGGGTCTACTTCGGTTGTCTTCACTCCGAAAACTCGCGAAGCAACCGTGTTATGCAAATCTTCACCACTCTTAAATGCTTCTGTTAGCCCTACATCTTGAGAAAGGTGGGCCATAATTCGCATTTCGATTTGGCTGTAATCGGCGGTTAACAATTCAGTGAAAGGCTGCGCTGCAATAAAACAATCCCGTATTTTGCGTCCTTCTTCGGTACGAACAGGAATATTTTGTAGATTTGGGTCAGTTGATGAAAGTCTGCCGGTAGCTGTCGTTGTTTGTTGAAAAGTAGTATGGATACGATGCTCGGGAGAAGTTGCTGCAATCAAGCCGTCAATTGTGGTCATCAATTTACTTGTCTCGCGAATTCTCATGAGGCAGGCAAGGATTGGATGGCCCGTTTTAGCAAGTAACCAATCCAAGCTCTCTGCATCTGTTGTGAAACCAGTCTTGATTTTCTTTGTCTTTGGCAATTTGAGTTCATCAAAAAGAATCACTTGCAATTGCTTGGGGGATCCGACATTGAATTCTCTTCCCGCATGCTTGTGAGCAAGTAATGTTTGTTCAGCAACTTCGCTTCTAAAGAATGAAACCAGCGATTCTAGGTGAGGCGTATCCACAGCGATTCCGACGGCCTCCATGCGAGCCAGCAAAAGGGAAGTTGGAAGTTCTAGATCTTCAAGTAGCGAGCTCATTGCCCGCTCATCAATCTCGGCTTGAAGCATCGGTCGCAATGAGTGCAGGTGGGCTGTATGGCTGCCGTTGAATGTTGAGAACAGGTCCTCGGATTCCTGCTGGAGATGAAGACCGAGGTAACGTTCAACCAAGTCTTCGATTTCAATATTTCGCCCGCCGGGATTAATCAAATAGGCAGCAAGTTCGGTATCAAATTCGATTCCAGAAATATCAATGTATCTTGCAAGGAGTTTGGACCCATGAACAATCTTCTTGACGGATTCATCGCGTAACCAATCCCCGGGTTTGCCACTTGGATCAGTTAAAACAGTTTTGTCATCGAGCGCGACGGCGTACCCAGCGATTTTCCCCTCCACAATTTGAGCGTGGAAGGCGATGCAACCTTTATGAGACTTAACCATTTCGGAGATCTCTTTTGAACTTTTTTCCAGGCAGGTAACTTCTGATTTTTTAATTGGAGCGGGAACCGCCTCATCACCACTCATTGTTTTAATACGGTCTCGGAGTGCTTTGATTTCAAGCTGGTCCAGCAAATGAAGGACTTCGCCAGAATTGAAAGTCTTCCATTCCAAATCTGCCACTTTTGCTTTCACATCGACATCATGGATGAGCTGAGTGAGTTCGTGATTTAGTTGAACACTGGCAATATTTTCTCGAAGGGCATCACCTGCCTTGCCAGGAATTTCATTCGCATGCGCCACAAGTCCCTTGATATCACCGTATTCTTGAATCCATTTTGTTGCGGTCTTCTCCCCCACACCTGGGACTGATGGAAGATTGTCACTTGGATCCCCACGCAGCGCTGCAAAGTCGTGATACTGAGATGGAGTCAGTCCATATTTTTCTTGTACAGCATCTGGAGTCATGCGCGCCAGGTCCGACATTCCTTTGCGCGGGTAGAGAACCGTGATGTCTTTGGAAATCAGCTGAAATGAATCACGGTCACCTGTTGAAATGAGTACTTCAAAACCATCCTTCTCTGCCTCTTTGGCAAATGTTGCAATTACATCATCTGCCTCAAACCCCTCTATCGCAAAGGTTTGAATGCCCAGTGCTGCAACCATTTGATACAAGTAATCCATTTGAGATCGAAATTCATCCGGTGTTTTTGCGCGCTGGGCCTTATATTCTGGAAACTTTTCTGATCGAAAAGTCTTGCGCGAGACATCGAATGCAACAGCAATATGTGAGGGTTTTTCATCGCGAATGAGGTTGAGTAGCATCGAAGTAAACCCATAAATTGCATTGGTCGGCTGGCCAGCCGAAGTGCCGAAATTCTCAACAGGCAGCGCGTAGAAAGCTCTATATGCCAATGAGTGTCCATCAACCAGTAGTAGGCGCTTCACGTGGCTGATTGTAGGTGGCAACTGCTCATGAATAGACTGCACCCATGAGCGATTACATGGAAATTCTGCGCGAGCGTGGACAAGGCGCCTTGGCTAAGAAAATGGGAATTCACCTTGTCGAAGCTTCCCCACAACGTTTAGTGGCAACCATGCCCGTTGAAGGAAACACCCAACCTATCGGGCTGCTTCACGGCGGTGCGAATGTTGTCCTCGCCGAAAGCTTAGGATCGATTGGCACTCAATTGCATGCCGGCCCCGATCGTAGAATCGTTGGGGTTGATATAAATGCGACCCACCACAAATCAGCGACAAGTGGAATCGTTACAGCCGTTGCCACGCCAGTTTCTCTTGGCAAAACAATGTGTTGTTATGAAGTAGTCATTACAAATGAAAAAGGTGAGCGCACCTGTACGGCACGCATCACCTGTCTCATACTTGCTGAAAGAACTTAACCTCCGAGGTATGCCTTTGTAACCTCTGGATCTGATTGAAGATCCTTGGCATTTCCACTCATCTTGATGAGGCCCGACTCAAGAACATAGGCTCGGTTTGCAACGCTGAGCGCAGCAAGAGCGTTCTGCTCCACCAAAAGAATCGTTGTGCCTTGCTTATTAATCTTCAAGATAGTTTCAAAAATAAGATCAACAAGAACTGGCGCAAGTCCCATCGAAGGCTCATCCATAATCAGCAGCTTAGGTTGGCCCATCAAAGCACGCGCGACTGCAAGCATCTGTTGTTCTCCGCCGGACATCGTTCCAGCCTTTTGGTTGATGCGCTCACGAAGCCTTGGAAAGAGTTCCAATACGCGCTCTCTATCGGCAGCTATACCTTCTTTGTCATTTCGAAGGAAAGCACCTAAATCAAGATTTTCATCAACAGTCATTCGAGGAAAGATGCGACGTCCTTCGGGTGATTGAGTGATTCCCTTTTTGACAACATCATGACCTTCAAGGCCATCAATGCGTTCACCAAGAAAAGTGATTGATCCATTACGAGGCTTGAGTAGCCCTGAAATGGCACGCAGGGTTGTGGACTTACCGGCGCCATTTGAACCAATCAGGGTAACAATTTCACCTTGATTTACTTCAAGTGAAATTCCCTTAATGGCCTTGATATTGCCGTAAGCGACTTCGAGGTTTTCTATTTTTAACATTAGTGACCTGCCCCTACACCCTTACCAAGGTAAGCCTCGATAACACGTGGATTTGATTTGATTTCGGCCGGTGTGCCTTCTGCAATCTTTTCACCACGGTCAAGAACTGTGATGCGCTCAGAAACCTTCATGACCACAGCCATGTCGTGTTCAATCAGGAGAATGGAAATGCCCTTTTCATCGCGGATGCGGTGAACGAATTCAACAAAGACAGTCGACTCTTGCGGGTTCATACCAGCTGTTGGTTCATCTAGAAGAAGGACTTTTGGACGCAAGGCTAATGCGCGAGCAACTTCAAGGCGACGTTGATCACCGTATGAAAGATTGCGTGCGAATTCTGTAGCTGTCTTTCCGATACCAACGAATTCCAGGAGCGCGCGAGCTTCTTCGCGTGCTTCACGTTCCTCTCGGCGCTGCGAAGGTAAACCTAAAATCGTCGTTGCAAGTGATGCCTTCAAATGTGAATGCATAGCGACCATGACATTCTCTTCGGCAGTCATAGAGCCAAAAAGGCGAATATTCTGGAATGTACGAGCAACACCTGCCGCAGCAATCTTGTGAGGAACGAGCGCTGTGATTTCAGAACCGTCATACATGACGTGCCCTGATGTTGGCTTGTATAAACCAGTCAAGATGTTAAAAAAGGTTGTCTTACCTGCTCCGTTAGGACCGATCAGGCTGACGATTCCCTTTTCTGGAATATCAAAAGAAACGTCGTTTACGGCAACAAGTCCACCGAATTCGACTGTAATGTTTTGCGCGCTAAGAATTGAGCTCATGATTAGTGGCCTCCCGTATTTGAAGCTTCATCATCGTTCTCGTGTGAAATCATCTTTAGGCGCGCTTCAGGCAAAATTCCATCTCGCTTGAAAAGCATCATAAGAACAAGAATTCCTCCAAAGAGAAGGAAGTTATATGAAGGGAAGTTGATGTTTGTGTGGAATGTGTTGTTGAAAGTATCGCCAACCGCAGGAAGCCCTGTGGCGTTAATCCATGCCATCAAGAGCGCGCCGACTATGACGCCCCAAACATTGCCCATGCCACCAAGAACAACCATGGCAAGGAGAATAATTGAAATCGAGAAATTGAATCGCTCAGCAAAAATACCGTTGACGTGCGTTGCATAAACAGCCCCGCCAATACCACCTGAGAAAGCTCCAACAGCATATGCCGTGAGCTTTGTACGCATAAGAGGAACGCCCATCATGCTTGCTGCTAGTTCATCTTCGCGAATGGCAAGCCAAGCACGACCCAAGCGTCCTCCGCGGATGCGAAGTGATACGAAGACCATGCAAGCTGCAAGGAAGAAATAAATAATAAATTTCCAACCAAGATCGAAGGGTCCAAGTCGCTTGCCGAAGACACCGATGGCATCAATTGGCGAGATTCCTTTTGTTCCATTCGAAAGATTAAATCCACCAATATTTTCACCATTTGTGAAAACTTGCGGAATGATTTCACCAAAACCTAGCGTTACCAAAGCGAGGTAATCACTCTTGAGACGAAGTGTCGGTGCTCCAATAATGATTCCGAAGAAGCCGGCAATGAGCGCGGCCAGAATCATTACTAGCCAGAAAGATAAATGGATTCCAGGAATGGTGTTCTTGCTCATTGATCCGAAGTGGATATTCACTTGGTTAAAGAATCCGGACATAAACCAACCTGCTGCGTATCCTCCAAATGCCCAGAAAGCCACGAAACCTAAGTCAAGTAATCCCGCATATCCGACAACCACATTCAAGCCGAGCGCACAAATTACCCAGACAATTGACTCGTTAATCGTTGATGGCGGCATCCATACCTGAAACCAGCTTTGCACTGCATCTGGGGTTTTATCGA
>CAIMSI010000075.1 GCA_903844115.1 uncultured Actinomycetes bacterium | reverse complement strand
TAGATAGTTATTTACATCTAAGGCATAACGTTCTATCGTCTTAGGTTCTCGCTTACCTTCAAGTGATTCAATGAACGAAACTAGAAGCTCTTCAACCGTCCCAGCGATGGAAGCCATCTCTACAAGAGTATTCGAGTCTCTTTTGGTAAGTGCTGTGCGCAACTTTTTTTCCACGTCGCGTTTAGTTTTTCCAGTGATTGTTCGTCTATGTCCGTTCGCATCGGGATACTGGGCTCTAAATCGCCCTTCCGTCTTTGCGTACCAAACTGTGCCTTCACCATTACTGCGTCTTGTCGCCATTTTGTACTCCTGCTCTGGTTGGGGTTGTCCCAGCAGGATTACGGTGTCAAAGTTACGGAGTTCTGTAAGCCTAAACTCCAACGGACTTTATAGAGTCCAAGGATGACTTTCTGAGTCAATTGCATCCAAGAACTGCATCCAGAATTGATGATTCGATGTAAAAGCACACTCAACTGCGCATTTCATGCGCTAAATGAGTGGGCCCAGACGGGCTCGAACCGTCGACCCACGGATTAAAAGTCCGTTGCTCTACCGACTGAGCTATAGGCCCCACTGCACCATTACGTGCCCGCGAAGTCTAGCGGGAAATTATTCGTGCGCCGAACGCTTGAGCCGGTCACGAATAGCCGCGGCTAGACCATCTCCGCCTGGTTGCAAGACCACGACAACTTCTAATCCTTGTGCATCGCCACTTCGCAGGGCTGCATATAAATCACGTGCATATCCTTCAATAGTGCGCGGCGACGCCAAACGAATAACTCCATCTGGTGTTGGGATTTGATCCGGCGCAATCAAACCATCGCCGCGTTCTGCAATGGCATCTAGTACAACTTTTGCTTTTGGTGAGTAATGCGAATCAAGTGATCCCGAAACGCGAATGTCAGTCTGTTCAGGTGAGAGCGCAATTAGTCCAGTTGTTTCTTCAATCATTTCTGCGGTGACAGCACCGGGACGCAAAATAAATGGAGTCTCTTTTGTGCAATCAACAATGGTCGATTCGAGCCCAACAAGACATGGACCGCCATCTAAAATCATGTCCTGAGGATTTAAGTATTGCGAAAGTTCTTCTTCTACGGCCGGGGCGCTGGTTGGTGAAACTGCGCCAAATCGATTTGCCGAAGGTGCTGCTATTCCTTTGCCACCTAATTTTACGAATTCTTGAATTAACCCAAGTGCAACATTATGTGCAGGCACTCGCAGTCCAACCGTGTTCTGTCCCCCGGTAATAAAATCCTTCGCACGCTCACCTCGGTTAACAACAAGAGTAAGTGGCCCTGGCCAATATTCGCGGGCTAATTTAATTGCATATTCTGGAACGTCTGCTGCCCATTCATTCATGCCGTCGATTGACCCGATATGGACAATAAGTGGGTGATTATTGGGGCGACCTTTGACTGAATAAATACGCGCAACGGCTTCAGCGTTTTCTGCGTCCGCTCCCAGCCCATAAACAGTTTCTGTTGGGAAAGCGATGAGCGCTCCGCCCTTCAAGGCAGCGGCAGCCGACGCAATAGTGTCAGTGCTGCACTGGGACAAGAAGGTCATGTACAGAATTCTCTCACTAAAAGATGCGATGATTTGCCCATGACTACACGAATTAGTGCCAAACGTATTTCTGCCATCCTGCTTGCTGGTGCCCTTCTTAGTGCCACGGGCTTCACTTCCGCGCATGCAGCTGATCGTTATATCAACGTCAGCGCAACCGGATCGGTGAAAGTCACCCCCGATACTGTTCGCATTAATACGACAGTTACGAATGTCGGTGCGACAAGTGCTACAGCGCAATCCACTGTTGCTACAACAGCGAGCGCACTTCGTAAGGCCTTGGCATCTAACGGAGTCGTGACTCAATACATCAAGTCGGCAAACCTCACTATTTATCCTGAATACAACTACACCGCTGACAAGGGTTCAGTCCTCGTTGGTTATCGTGCATCTCAAACATTTGAAATCATCGTCCGTAACGCAAAGAATGCTGGCACAGTGGTTGATGCCATTGTTGCGGCGGCGGGCGAGAATATGACTCTTGATGGCGTGACCCCTTATGTATTCGACAATACGACGGCTACAAATGCTGCGCGCACCGACGCGGTCACTCGCGCGAAAGCAAAGGCTGCGCATTATGCAAAGCTGTTGGGCGTAACACTTTCATCAGTCACATCATTGGATGAAACAACTGCTCCTTCTCCATATCCGATCATGATGGCAACTGCGAAAATGGATTCTGGGGCAACTCAAATTGACCTTGGCCAACAGGATGTTTCAGTCTCTGTTGCTGTGCGATGGAGCATTAAGTAAGCGAGAAGAAGGCTGAATTAGCTCTTTTGCTCAGTTTTGCCCATATGACGAGAGCCGATACTCTTAGCCTCTTGTCTGCGGTCCCCATCGTCTAGAGGCCTAGGACATCGCCCTTTCACGGCGGTAACACGGGTTCGAACCCCGTTGGGGGCACTAGGTAAGAGAGCGGTCTTGTACTTCTTTCTTATTCGAAAATGCATCAAAGGATGTTTGTTGCCACGAAAGTGGGGATGAACAAGCGCCACTCTGGTTAACATGTTAAACAGAATGGAAATCCCTTGGTGTATGGAAAGGCCCAGTAGCGCAGTTGGTTAGCGCGCCGCCCTGTCACGGCGGAGGTCGCGGGTTCAAGTCCCGTCTGGGTCGCTAGTGATAGCGATAAAAGTAAGGCACGAAAAGATCATGGCTCGGTAGCTCAGTTGGTACGAGCGCGCGACTGAAAATCGTGAGGTCGCCGGTTCGACCCCGGCCCGAGCCACCATGACTTTAAAGAAAGTTACTTCTTCTTAAACCCACTTGGGCATATTGGTTTAACAGCAGTTACTTTTTTGCTGGTTTTTCCTTTAACGCATGTAATTGAAATTTGTTTTGCAACAGGCTTCACAACAGTTACAGGTGCAGTTGTTGGTGCAACTGATGGTGCGGGGGCGGGAACCACGACGGGAGCATCCTGAGAAAGTTTGACGTGAATTGTTGGATTCGAGAAAGTAAATCCGTTAGCAGATAGCGATAGCCATCCATTGGATTCAGTCAAGGTTGTTGAAGCAACTTGAGAGCCACCATCGGATGATTGGATAGAAACAGAAGCCTTAATTGGTGCGCTACTAAATCCATAAATACAACGCGCGACGTCGCTACGAATCACTAGATTGTATGTGCCTTTGAATACGGAGTGGTCTGGAAGGTAATGAGGAGAAGCAACTTTGTAGTCAAGACTTTGATCTGCCGCATTGAAGTTTGGTGGTCCTGATATATACATAGTCGAGTTGGTGGCAACGATTCCGCTTAATTGAGTTAGATCTTTAAAACAATTTCTCGAATCGTTGTAAGTATTCTGCATCGATTGGAATCCCCATTGGGTTGCAGCGTAAGGAGCTGTGTCATTCAATATTGGGAGCCACAGAAGAAACTCATCCATTTCTTGTTGTGTGTAATTCGTTAATTCGCGCAACATGTAGAGGGCATTGCAAACGCCAAGTCCGGTTCCAGAAACATTGCCACCAAACCCAGTGCCTTGACATAGAAATTCAGGATTCTGCGCATAGTAATTTTTCAGTGATTCAGGCAAAGTCGCCTTATGTTGCCAAGCAATAAGTGATGGCACAATCGCTGGTGTTCCGCTTACTTCAATAAGCTGGTTGCCGTCACTCGTTGTACTGATATCTGCAGCAGAATCATTCAAACGACCATGTAACCATCCTGATACTCGTGTATGAAGTTTCATTGCCAAGGAAAAAGTCACATTTTGAGGCATTGGATAAGCGTTTGCGCACAAATCCCTAGTTGCCTGCACGCAAGAAAGGGTTTCTCCCGAACTTGAATTTGTTATCCGCTTATAACTGTCCTGAGAATAGAACTGAAAATCAGCAGCATTAAGCGAAGGTCTTGGTGGGTCATAACTCCCAGGATCTTTCTTGATGGCGAAGATTGCTGCTTGGAATTGCATCACATAAAACTGATTTCCAGTTTCATTTTTTCCACCCACGAGTTCAACATTCACCATATATTTCGTGCCGCCAGAGTGAGGGGCTTCGGGAATATCTACGATGAAACTAGATCCACCTGATGGCAGATTAACTGATGGGTCGCCAACATATTCGTATGGTGTCCGCCCTGGGAATTCTTCTACATAATTTACGGCAAGTGACTTCCCTGAAGCATCTTTAGCTGAAACCTTTGTAACACAATCAAATGATGAAGTATCCTTGCACATTCCTAAGACTGCGTCATAAAAGAAAATCTTATTGGATTCACATCCGGTAGTACCG
>CAIMSI010000074.1 GCA_903844115.1 uncultured Actinomycetes bacterium | reverse complement strand
TAATTAAGGAGTCAACTTCGGCCTTGCTCATCTCGGCGATTGCATCGCCAAATCCTGCGCCAGTGGTCGGATCTACTGCTTGAAATGTTGTGGTCATGGCCTAACCCTATCGGGGGCTGTACAAATTTCAGAACCTAGGGCTACCACTCCGTGAAGCGGGCGAGTACACAATCCTGCTCTGTAAGGATTAACCCATGCGCACAATTACCATCTCAGAATTAAGGCGAGTTCTGCAAGACATCCCGAGTAATCCCCGCGTCTTAGTATCTGGAAATTTTGCGACCCCCAAAGCGCTACTTCAAGAATTTGACTCGGTAATCCCCTCTTACACCCTTCATATGTTAAATGCGCAGCTCGGGATTCCCAATCGCGAAGGCGTAACTTACGAGAGTGCTTTTGTCGGACCTGGAATGCGAAATTCTGACCGACTTAATTACCTACCTTCACGATTGAGTTTGTTACCAGTTTTGGTTCGCGATCACATAATTCCAGATGTTGTCCTCCTGCATACTTCAAGTCGCAGATTCGACACTGTTTCACTCGGAACCGAGGTGAACATTCTGCCCGCTGCAATCGAAACCGTGCGCGCTCGAGGTGGAATCGTTATTGCCCAGGCAAATTCCAATATGCCTTATACCTATGGCGATTCACAGATATATGAAAATGAAATTGATTTCTTATTAGAAATTGACGAACCATTGAGTGAGCATCACGCGGGAGAACTTTCTTCGATTGCGCGCGAAATTGGAACCAAGATTGCTGATCTAGTAAAGGATTCTTCGACTCTTCAGATGGGTATTGGGGCTGTTCCTGATGCGGTGCTTGAATTATTGAAATCTCGGACGGGCCTTCGAATTTGGACTGAAATGTTTAGTGATGGAGTTCTAAACTTGCATAAAGCTAATGCCCTTGATGGTGAAGTTCCGATAACCGCCTCCTTTGCTTTTGGTTCGCGCGAACTCTACGACTGGTTGCATTTGAACAGACGTGTTCAAATGTTGCGCACGGAAAAAACCAATGACCCAAGTCAAATCGCTAAACAAGCACGAATGACCTCAGTAAATGCCGCAATGCAAGTGGATCTTTTTGACCAAGCGAATGCTTCAAGGGTTGGTGGTCGAATTTACTCAGGATTTGGCGGATCGACCGATTTCATTGTTGGCTCGCTTCATTCACGTGGCGGCCATTCTTTTATGGCGTTGCCTTCATGGCACACGAACACCGATAAATCTACGATCATTCCTCTGGTTGAAGGCGCCATCACGAGTTTCCAACACTCATTTGTTGTTACTGAAAATGGAGTCGCTAGGTGTTTTGGTCGATCACAGTCAGAACAAGCAGAGAATTTAATTAATTTCGCAGCGCACCCAAGAGCGAGAGCCGAACTTGCCGCAACCGGCAAAGCCATGGGTTTGTTGTAATTACTTACGTCTTGCAGTTGTAAATCTAGGCCGTTGAGTTAGGTCCATGTGAAGCGCTATGGCCTCAAAATCTTGGCCCAGTTCGCTGGCAATCAGCGGACCCTGTAACTCATTGTGCTCGATTGCAAATAGCCCGCCGCTCTTTAATAGGCGACTGGCAGCAGTGATGAATTCTCTTGGGATTGCCATTCCATTGGAAGGACCACCAAAGAGTGCCATGGATGGTTCAAAATTTAACTCCTGCGGAATTTGTGCACCATCTGGCAGGTAAGGTGGATTAGCAACCACAACATCGCATTTCACACCAACAAGCGCGGTTGCCACATCGCCCGCAACCACACGTACATCAACATCATGCTTTGCAATATTTTGCTTTAACCAAACCAATGCCTCTGGTGATTTTTCTACCGCAACCACGGTCACCTGCTTTTTGCCGGCGGTTTCCGATGCAATAGAAATTGCAATCGCTCCC
>CAIMSI010000073.1 GCA_903844115.1 uncultured Actinomycetes bacterium | reverse complement strand
GAGGTTGGGGAAAATTGTCCCTTTGTTAATCCATAAATACGGTTATTGAAAAGCAAAATCTTGAGGTTCACGTTGCGGCGAAGTGCGTGAATCAAATGGTTCCCGCCTATTGATAGCGCGTCACCATCACCTGTTACAACAAAGATACTGAGTTCAGGACGAGAAATAGCCAATCCAGTCGCGATGGCCGGAGCGCGCCCGTGAATAGAGTGCATGCCGAAGGTTTCTACATAATAAGGAAAACGTGAGGAACAACCGATTCCCGAAATGAAAACGATGTTTTCTCGGGCAACCCCAAGTTCAGGAAGGAAGGATTGAACGGTGGAGACGATGGAATAGTCGCCACAACCGGGACACCAACGGACTTCTTGGTCGGAAGTGAAGTCTTTTTTCGTAAGCACGAGATCAGTCATTGAGCACCGCCATTATTGCTTCGATTAGTTCTGTTGTTGAAAATGGAAGACCACGGACTTGATTGAAGCTTGTTACATCTTTCAAGAACTGTGCGCGAAGAAGCATCGCTAATTGTCCAAGATTCATTTCAGGAACGATGACCTTTTCATATTTAGCTAGGACTTCGCCAAGATTCTTTGGAAATGGATTGATGTAGCGAAGGTGTGCTTGTGCCACTTTCTCTCCGCTCTCACGGACGGCCTCGACTGCAGCACCAATTGGCCCAAAGGTAGATCCCCAACCTAAGGCAAGTACTTTTGCATCATTTGTTGGATCATCAACAATTAAATCTGGAACTTCAATCCCTGCTACTTTTGCTGCGCGCGTGCGCACCATAAAGTCATGATTTGTAGGATCATAGGAAATATCGCCGGTCTTATCAGCTTTTTCTAGGCCGCCGATTCGATGTTCCAGTCCTTTTGTTCCAGGAATTGCCCAGGGGCGTGCCAGAGTCTTTGGATCACGGTCGTAAGGCAAGAAATTCTCTTGAGTCTTCGCAAAATCAACATGAAGATCAGGAAGGTCATCAACAGTTGGAAGCTTCCAAGGCTCAGATCCATTGGCGATATATCCATCAGAAAGAATGAAAACAGGTAGCCGGTATGTGATGGCGATACGAGCAGCTTCAAGTGCGATATCAAAGCAATCACTTGCGTGTGATGGCGCTAAAACAACGACGGGGGATTCACCATTGCGACCAAACATTGCTTGCAATAAATCTGCTTGCTCTGTCTTTGTGGGTAGGCCAGTTGATGGACCACCGCGTTGCACATCAATAACAATCAGTGGAAGCTCAAGCATTACGGCTAATCCAATTGTTTCTGTTTTGAGAGCAAGGCCTGGGCCTGATGTTGTTGTTACACCGAGTGCGCCGCCATAGGAAGCACCGAGAACTGATCCCACTGCCGCGATTTCATCTTCGGCTTGAAAAGTTATGACGCCAAATTTCTTGTGCTTTGAAAGTTCGTGCAAGATTTCTGAAGCAGGAGTGATTGGGTATGAACCGAGAAATAATCGTAGGCCGCTACGTTGTGAAGCTGCAATTAATCCGTAGGCGAGTGCGGTGTTACCGCTGATATTGCGATATTTACCGGGAGGCATTTTTGCGGGAGCGATTTCATAAGAAACCGCAAAGTCTTCTGTGGTCTCACCGTAATTCCATCCTGTTTTAAATGCTAGAAGATTTGCTGCTAGAACATCAGGCTTCTTACCAAATTTGGCATTGAGGAAGTTTTCAGTTGCTTCGACTGGGCGGTGATACATCCAAGTCAATAAACCAAGTGCGAACATATTCTTGGACCGTTCAGCGTCTTTGCGAGAAACGGAAAGCTCGGCAAGTGCGTTGACTGTCATGCTCGTCAGAGGCAGAGCGTGAAGTTTGTAGCTATCCAATGAACCATCTTCAAGGGGATTAGCTTCGTAACCAACCTTTGTGAGATTTCTTGTTGTGAATTCATCACTATCAACGATGATGGTAGATCCACGTTGCAATTCTTTTATATTTGCTTTGAGAGCAGCCGGATTCATTGCAACAAGGACATCTGGAGCATCACCTGGGGTCTTTACATGGTGATCTGCAAAATGTAATTGGAAGGAAGAGACACCGTGAAGTGTTCCTTGAGGTGCTCGAATTTCCGCCGGGAAATTCGGAAGTGTTGAGAGATCATTGCCAAGAGTGGCGGTGTCGATTGTGAATCTGTCTCCAGTGAGTTGCATACCGTCGCCGCTGTCTCCAGCAAATCTAATTGTTACTTGGTGGAGGGCGACTACCTGTTTACTCACATGCTCTATCTTGCCACTTTGTGTGAGAAGCGGAAGGGCGAAGGGGAAATTAGTTGAAAATTCTGTAGTTAATTCTGGCAGCTGTCAGGGGCAGCACTCCAGGCCTAGAATCCGGTTGGATAATTGGATGAATGGTTTATTACTTACGTTTTTGACGGGGTGGTTCAAGTAATTGACGAGCAATCTCTGAATCAGTGATTAAAACATTAATCCAACCACCTTCAACCGCTGCGCGGATAGCAGCGAGTTTTTTAGCGCCGCCGGCTACACCAATACGACGAGGAATTTGCTTCATTGTTTTAGCATCCATTGAAATAACACGTTCTTCAATTTCAGGGCTCATCACATTGCCTTCACCATTAAAATAACGTAGACAAATTTCGCCAACAGCACCTGCTTTTGCAAGCTGCTGCTCCTCAGATTTTTCTAGTGCGTTACCTGATGCTGCAAGCAACGGTGATGCCGGAAAGGTTCCAACTCCTACTAAAAGTGTGGTGACGCGTCCCCATGCTTCAATAGTTGCACGTACGGCAGGGTCACTAAGGAAAGCTTTTTTTACTTCTTTCGATGACGCAACGCCTGGGGCTGCCATATAAAAAGGAGTTGCCGATGTGAGTTCGGCCAGATGTGAAGTTAATCGTGAAGCCTGAATTTGCGCTTGTGGAGAACCCACGCCACCAATTAATTGCACAACTTCATTAACAACTTTTCTTGGCCGAGATCTCATGGCCTCTACAGTCGCCAGCAAAGTGGTGGACCAGGAAGAAATACCTACGTGATCACTAGCGACCAATGTTGTTTCCAAATAAGTTGCAGCTGCCGATCCTAAAGAAGCGACAAGGCTCGCCCCTTCGATATTCTCTACCACTACTACTTCTTGGAGTTTAAATTTTTGTTCCAACGCTTTTTCTAAACCGACGTAAATTCCAAAAGGTTGCACAACGGTTGTTCTAACAATGCCTTCACCTTCGGCGGCTTTGAGATATCGAGATACTCGGGCTTGGGAGAGGTTAAGTTTCTTAGAGATATCAGCCTGGCCCATTCCTTCTTCGTGATACAGAACAGCAATTTTGGTGATTAATCTGAGTTGTTCTGAGCTCCACGTGGAAAGGCGCTCGCCCTCATTTTCAGCTCTCATCCCGTTAGTTTGCCGGGTAATGAATAATCATTCAATAGCGAATGGAATGGTTTTGGAGGTCCGAGCACTTGGGATGAGCGTGAATTACCGAATTTCTGGGCGTTGACTGAATCAATATTCATAGGCGAATGAATGAATACAGATTCAGTCTGCACAAATCGTTATCGAATTTGGAGACTTTTTTCTTGTTTGGGGCCTTACTTACACCTAACTTTCACTCCACGGGAAGGCAGCGAGTTCATCCATTGACTGTCCGGCTCGCTCTAAAGCTAAAAGGGAGAAATATGAACGTACTGACACGCAAAGGGTTGGTTGCTCTCACCGCGGGCGCACTTGCTCTTACAACAATTGGGGCAGCTACTGCCTCACATGCAGCAACAGCTGCAAAGGGATCTTGCGCAGTTTCTGGCGCAGCTTTCAGCACAGATGATGCTGTCGGCGGAGTTCAGTTCGCTGACCTCACAAAGACACTTGGTGCACAGCCAAAGCCTAAGAAGGGCACAAAGCTTGGCTCACTCATGAAGTTCTTGGGTAACCAATATTGGATCGATCTAGCCGCTGGTCAAAAGACTCGTGCAGCTAAGTACGGAATCACAGTTGATGTGCAAGCAGCAGCTTCTGAATCCGATCAAATCGGCCAACTTAACTCAATGCAGACAATGCTTCTTAAGGGATACACAGGCTTCCTAGTATCACCACAGACAAACACAAACCTCTGCCCAGCTGTTGAAAAGGCTGAGTCACGTGGCAAGTTAGTTCTAAACGTTAATGATGGCGTTCTCCCAGGTGCTAAGAACTGGGTTGGACCAAACCAGATTTCAAACGGCGTTCTCGCTGCTGAATACTTCATCAAGAACCTCCCTGCAGGTTCTGAAGTTGCGAACATCCAAGGACAGGTTGGCGCATATGCAGCCATCCAACGCACCAAGGGCTTCGTAGATACAGCTAAAAAGGGCGGCCTTAACGTAGTTGCTGTTCAACCAGGTAACTGGGATGTAACGACAGCTCAAAACGCTGCAACAGATATCTTGAAGGCACATCCAAACTTGAAGGCTTTCTATGCTGACAATGATGGAATGGCTCTTGGAGTTGTTACAGCTGTAGGTAATGCTGGTCTTAAGGGCAAGGTAATGATCATTGGTACCGACGGTATCGGCGATGCATACAAGGCAATCAAGGCAGGCGACCTAACAGGAACTGTGGATTCATATCCAAACCTCACAGGCCAGGTTGCAGTAGACGTAGCACTTCGTCTTCTTGCTGGCCAGAAGGTCCCACGTGCCGTATACACACCAGTTGCATTAATTACAGCAGCTAACGTAAACGCACCAGCTCCAAAGCTCTAAAGAAAGACTAAAAAGAAGCAAAGTTGCAGTGCTGACCGCTCAGCGCTGCAACTTAGCTTTTAGCTTTATTAGAATGAGTTGTCCGCAATACAGGGTTTGCAATTGAAATAAGAAAAGAGCACATGATGTCCATGATGTCGACGAGCACGCAAGGAGCTAAAGGCCTTCAAGGTTTAAAGCAACGACTCAATGCTCGCATCATCGGAGTTATCGCCGCCCTAGTACTTACATTTATAGTATTTACGATTTTGGAACCACAATTTATCAGCGTAGATAACCTCCTGGAAATTGGCGTTCAATCCACAATTATTGCATTTGTCGCTCTCGGACTTACTTTCGTCATCGTTACTGGGGGAATCGATATTTCTGTCGGATCAATCGTCGGACTTACTTCGGTTATTTGCGCCACCAATCTTGCTCACTGGGGCACCTTCATCACAATTATTGCAGCAATCTTAATTGGCTCACTTCTCGGGGCATTCAATGGAGCAGTATCAGCTATCTTCAATCTGCAATCTTTTGTCGTAACCCTTGCAACACTTAATCTTTTCCGAGGCATCGCATTCCTTTATACACAAGGACGCCCTATTTATAATCTGGACCCAGGCTTCCGCGAATTTTTCAGCGCTGACTTTGGTCCTATTCCAAAGCCCATTATTTTTCTTTTAGCGTTCACAATAATTTGTTTTTTGATTCTCAATCGCACACGCATGGGTTTGCACCTCAAAGCCCTTGGTACTAATGCTGATGCCGCACGACGCAGCGGTGTAAATACTCGACGAAGCCAAATCACGGCCTTCGTTCTTGGTGGCGCATTCTGCGGAATTGCTTCATTAATGCTTATGAGCCGAATCGGTGCAGCGGAACCAATTTCAGGTACAGGTTTTGAGCTTCAAGCAATTGCAGCCGTCGTCGTTGGCGGAACAAGTCTTATGGGTGGCAGAGGTTCAATCGTTGGAACAGTACTTGGTGCAATCCTCCTAGGCTCTATCGCCGTAGGTCTCACACTTCACAATGTGAATGCATTCGTACAACTAGTTGTTACCGGGGTTATCGTCCTTGGTGCAGTACTCACAGATAGATTCGCGACTAGATCAAAGGTAGGCCGCTAATGGTAACCAGAAGCTTCTCAACTCGTCTCAATTCCTTTGGAATTGGGTTAGGGAAGAAATATCCTGACGAAAGCTGGACAACAGTCAAGCTCATCGCAGAGGCAGCAAAGGTTAAGGGGCTTACTTCACTCGAGCTTAACTATCCCGAGCATTTCGTAAAGAATTCAGTTGATGAGGTAAAGGCAGCGCTTGCTGCAACGCATCTCAATGTAAAAGCTATCCAACTTCGTTGGCCTGCACCAAAATTTTCAAATGGTGGGTTTGCAAATACAGATGAATCGATCCGTCGCGCAGCTATTGATACAGTCAAAGAAGCAAGCAAGGTCGCGCGTGATTTTGGCGTCGATCACGTACTTCTCTGGCCCGCTCACGATGGATATGAGTACCCACTTCAAATGGACTATGTAAAAAGCTGGAATGCTTTTCGTGACGCACTAATAGAACTTGCAGATGAAAATCCAGATATTCGTTACTCCATCGAATTCAAACCGGCAGAACCTCGTGGGCGCACACTGCTCAATACAACAGGAGCCGTGCTCAAGATGCTTTCTGATGTAGATCGTAAGAATGTCGGCGTTACTCTGGACTTCGGGCATCTATTGATGGCTGGTGAAAATCCTGCACAATCTGCCGCGATGTGTCTTAAAGATGGCAAAATGTTTGGTTTGCAACTCAACGATTCTCATGGCGCAGCCGATGACGGACTACTAGTCGGCTCGATTCATCTCTCTGAAACAATTGAGCTTGCGTACTACCTCGTTCGTGAAAAATACGAAGGTACTTTTTACTTTGACACAGATCCAGTGCGCGAAAACCCTGTTCGTGAGTGCGAGATGAATATCGAGCGCATGAAGCATGTTCTAGCCAAGGCAGAAAAGCTTGCAAAGTTCACTCCAACTGGAGATGCTTTGGCATCGTCACAGTTGCTCTGGGAGGCAAGTGTTGGATCCTAAGATTGACCCTCAATCTGATTCCGCAATTCTTGTTGTGGGATCGATTAATGCTGACCTGATTGCTTACGTAGACAATTCAAAACGAATAGGTAATTACGTTTTTGGCGATGATTTCAGATTTAATTTAGGCGGCAAGGGATTGAATCAGGCCGTAAACGTCGCGGCTGCAGGACACCATTCCATTTTGGTCGGCCGGGTAGGCAACGATGCATTTGGGCATGAAATTGTCCGCGAGCTTCAAGGAAAAAGCGTCAAGGTAAATCAAATAGTCCGTGACACGGTTGCACATACAGGAATCGGGCATGTTCGAGTAAACGAATCGGGTGAATATGACACCGTTGTTATAAACGGCGCCAATTCCTTTCTCGATAATAAGCAGATAGATGAAGTTGCGCTTCCAGAGAACAATGTCTCATTTGTCTTAATGAACTATGAAGTTCTTGCAAGTGTTGTCGCATACGCAGCTAAATCATTTCGCGCCCTAGGAGCGCAAACTATTGTGAACTTATCTCCCATTGCCGAAGGCGTGACGTACACCGTTTCGGATGCTGATTACTTGATTACAAACGATGAAGAAGCTCGAGCAGTTTTAAAAGTTGATGAAAAAGATGTTCTGATACTCGCTAAATTGCTACAGGCGCAAGGGGCGAAAAATGTTGTTATCACACGTGGATCTGAGGGGGTCATGGGTGTGAACTCGCGCGGAGAAAGTTTCGCGTTTGAGAGAGAACCAGTAACGGTGGAGAACACAATTGGCGCGGGAGATACCTTCCTTTCCATCTTTGCCGTTGCTCTCAATTCCGGTACAACCTTTGCTCAGGCACTGGAAGTAGCCAATTATGCTGCGGCACAAGTTTGTGCGAAGGCAGAATCTTTTCTGGACTCTGCAGACATAGACGTTGCAGCGAAAAAATTTAATCTTGGGATCTCTAGAAAGAAAAATCAAGAAGGAACGGAGCTACTCCATGACTAGTATGACCAATATGCCTAATAACATTATCGAAATTAAGGGCCTTGAGAAACACTTCGGCGGGGTACAAGCTCTTAAAGGCGTCGATATGCAGATCCCTCAGGGGCAAGTGACTGCAATCATCGGTGATAATGGGGCGGGTAAGTCCACACTTATTAAGTGCATTTCTGGAATCTATGAACTAACTCATGGAGAAATATTATTTGAGGGTCAACCTGTCAAAATCGGTTCGCCATTGGCTGCCCGACACCTGGGTATTGAGACGGTCTATCAGGATCTCGCTGTTTTAGACACGCTGAGCGTTACTGAGAATCTATATCTATCGCGCGAAATTCGAAAAGGCATATGGCCCTTTCAACTTCTTAATAAAAAGAAGATGGCCCAAGGTGCGGCTGAAATGATGGATCGCGTCGGGAACAAGACAATTCTCATCGATAAAGAAATTGGATATATGTCGGGAGGCCAACGCCAAGCGGTCGCAATTAGCCGGGCAGTCGGATGGGGCGCAAAAGTAATTATTTTCGATGAACCAACAGCTGCTCTTGGAGTTAAAGAAAGCGCCGAAGTCGCTAACTTGATTCAGCGCCTGAAGGGTCAGGGAATTACAGTCATCATTATTAGTCATAACTTTGAAGAGGTTCTCGAACTCGCTGATTTGGTTTGGATTATGCGACAAGGCAAAGCAATTGCATCGCGCAAAGCTAGTGAAGTTTCTGGTCGTGATCTTGTAGCTCTTCTTACAGGAGCGGAATCCGCTTAATAATGTCTATCCTTAAAATCGGAGTAATCGGTACAGGGGTCATGGGCCGCGGTCACGCCGAATTTATTCGTGGTCACATTCCTTCAGCACGAGTCGTTGCAATTTCTGATGTTGACCAATCTAGCATGGATTCCCTAGTTCAAGATCTTGGAGGGGATGTTTCAACATTTACTTCTCCGGAAGAGATGATTAAATCCGTTGGACTCGATGCACTTATCATCGCCTCACCTGACGGACTACATGTTACCCATTTGCGTTTAGCAATGGCCGCGAACCTCCCAACTCTTTGCGAAAAACCAATTGCCACAAACCTTGAAGATGCCAGAGCTATTGCAGCAGAAATAGCAATTTTTGAAAGTAAACTTGGGAAGCGGTCGATTCATTTTGGTTTTATGCGTCGATTCGATCCGTCCTATATTGAACTGAAGTCGATGATGGATTCAGGTACATACGGACAAGCGCTATTTGTTCGGACAATCACAAGAAACGTGTCTTCCGTCGGCATCACAACAGAGGGCTTGTATACAAATATTGCCGTGCATGACTTTGATATCTGGCGTTGGATGCTCAACGATGAATGGGCTTCTGTATCAAGTCACTATCCAAAACCTTCATCACTTTCACCCGCTGGACTTATTGATCCTCTGGTTTTTAGTGCCAAGTTGTTGGGTGGCGTATTGGTCGTTGGGGATATTGTTGCGAATAATAATTATGGGTATGACCTGCGTACGGAGGTTGTATGTGAAAAGGGTTCTCTTGAGATTGGGATTTTCGGAGATGTTATTAAGCGCGCCAATCATGTTGCGGAAGTTGCGATAGGAGGGCCAATGGTCGAAAACTGGATTCCACGCTTCGAAGATGCCTATATCGCAGAATTAAAAGCATGGGTTGAATCAGTAACAACTGGGAACGCTCATTCAGATTTAGCTACGTCAGCTGATGCTTTGGCGGCGACAGAGGCTTGTTTTCTAGCCTTAAAATCTATTAAGTAAATTAGCCGCCGATTGTCGGTAGGAAGTATTTGCCGTACTTGATGAAGATTGCAATCAAGATTATTGAATATACAGCGGCAACAATTACATGATCCCAACCGCGATTGAGGAAATTATCAATCTTTGCTTGTC
>CAIMSI010000072.1 GCA_903844115.1 uncultured Actinomycetes bacterium | reverse complement strand
CCAAATTTTGGAAGCAGCTGGGAAGCGATTCCTGCAAAAACGATAATTCCCGCTGTAAATGGCAAGAAAGCAAAACCAGACTTTAGTGGCGAATAACCGAGGATTGTTTGCAGATAAAGTCCAAGGAAGAGGAACATGGAGAAGAGACCAGCTCCAACAACGAGTGAACCAAGGTATGAACCACCACGATTTCGTTCAGTAATGATTCGAAGTGGTAGAAGTGGATTTGGAACTTTCTTTTCGATAATAACGAAAGCCACAAGAAAAACAGCTGCGATGACAAAGAATACGAGCGTTGAGGGCTTGCCCCAACCATTTGTTGCCGCGCGATTAAATCCATACACGAGAGCAAAGAGACCAGTTGAAGAAGTGATTACACCAGGAATGTCATAGCTATGCTCGCCAGTTGCTTTTGATTCATGAACGAATTTGATTGCAAGAAGTGCTGCAATAACAGCAATAGGGACATTTACGGTCAAGCACCAGCGCCATGAGAAATATTGCGTCAGCGTTCCACCAAGGATCAGACCAATTGCTGCCCCACCACCAGAGATTGCACCGATTACTCCAAATGCACGAGCGCGTTCTTTAGGAACTGTGAATGTTACGGAAATAATCGCCAGCGCTGCAGGAGCAAGAAGTGCTCCAAATACGCCTTGAAGTCCGCGAGCTGCAAAGAGCAGCGCTTGCGTCGATGCGATACCTCCGAGAGCAGAAGCTCCAGCGAAGCCGAGAAGTCCAATAATTAGGACTCGCTTACGGCCAACGAAGTCACCGATGCGCCCGCCAAGAAGAAGCAGGGATCCGAATGCAAGGGTGTAAGCCGTAATCACCCATTGTTGGTTGGCATTTGAAATATGGAGATCACGCTTGGCGTGAGGGATTGCTATGTTGACGATGGATGAATCAAGAACGACCATTAACTGAGAAATTGCAACCACGAAAAGTGTGCGCCAGCGGTTTGGATCTAAACCTTCAACGGCATCATTATTTTTACCGGTTTTAGTATTTTCTGCTTTAGACAAGAGTTCTCCAATTTAATTGCAACGGGCGGATTGGTACGGGGATAAAAAAAGTTTGTCTTACTAAGAACAAGTGATGGCTTCTCTACATTCCCGAAATTCTATAAATAGTCAGATTAATCACTTTGGTGCGGAAGGTGGGACTTGAACCCACACGCCGTAAAGCACAGGTTCCTAAGACCTGCGTGTCTGCCATTTCACCACTCCCGCGAGCGATTTCCAGCATTTTGTACTGGTGCAAGGAGAAGGCTAAGGGTAAGTTACCCATTATCCAAAACGGCCCCACCTTCAAAGAAATGAGTTCGACCATGGCGCATAAGCCAACACCTGCAGATAAGTTCACATTCGGTCTTTGGACCGTCGGCTGGCAAGCTCGTGACCCTTTTGGGGATGCAACTCGTGAGGCACTTGATCCGGTTCGCACAGTAAATGAACTTGCAGCGCGCGGTGCCTACGGCGTTACTTTTCACGATGATGATTTAATCCCATTTGGCAGCGATGAATCAGTTCGCCAAGGGCATATTGCTCGTTTCAAGAAGGCGCTAGATGAGACTGGCATGAAGGTCCCAATGGCGACAACAAATCTTTTTTCACATCCAGTTTTCAAAGATGGAGCGTTAACTTCAAATAATCGCGACATTCGTCGATTCGCAATTCGCAAAGTTATGCGCAACATCGATCTTGCGGTCGAACTTGGCGCCAAGATTTATGTTTGCTGGGGTGGACGCGAAGGTGCTGAAACAGATATCAAGGATGCATACGTTGCACTTGATCGCTATCGCGAAGGTTTCAACATCCTCGGTCAATATGTCATCGACAAAGGCTATGACCTTAAATTTGCAATCGAACCAAAGCCAAATGAGCCACGTGGAGATATTTTCCTACCAACAATTGGTCACGCACTCGGTTTCATCCAAACACTTGATCACCCTGAGATGGTTGGGCTCAACCCAGAAGTAGGGCACGAACAGATGGCAGGGCTCAACTTTGTTCATGGAATTGCTCAAGCGCTCTGGCAAGGAAAGCTTTTCCATATCGATTTGAACGGACAACACGGTCCAAAGTACGACCAAGATCTTGTCTTTGGTCATGGCGATCTGAAGTCAGCGTTTTATCTTGTTGATTTACTCGAGCGCTACAACTACTCGGGTCCAAAGCACTTTGACTATAAGCCTCTTCGCACAGAAGATGACAAGGGCGTATGGGAATCAGCCTCATCCAATATGACTACCTACTTGATGCTTAAAGAACGTGCAGCAGCATTCCGTGCTGATTCACGTGTCACTGCAGCCCTTAAAGAAGCTGGCCTGGATGAACTATCGCAATCCACACTGGCAGCAGGTGAAACATGGAAGGATCTTGATAAAGATTCATTCGATGTTGAAGCAGCTGGCAAGCGCGGATACGGGTATGAAAAGCTCGACCAATTGGCGCTCGAGCATTTGATGGGATTCGGCAACTAGTTTGAGTTAATTAGAGTTAGCGCCTTTACGCGAAAGCGCATCGACACCTGCTGAGATAAGAAGTACAAGTCCAGTGACTATGTACTTGATACCTGCTGCGTATCCAAGAAGTCCCATTCCGTTGTCGATAACGGCAACGACAAGACCGCCAAGGATTGCATCACGAAGCTTTCCCTTACCGCCAAACAACGACGTTCCGCCAATAACAGCTGCGCCAACTGCGTAAAGCAATGTGGATGATCCACCTGTTGTTGGTGAGATCGAGTTTTGGCGAGATGCAAAGAGCAGACCAGCAACTGCTGACAGCGATGAGCAGATAATAAAGACCGAGGTACGGATGCCTTTGACATTGATACCGGCGCGACGAGCGGCTTCAGCGTTGCCACCTACAGCGTATAAATGACGACCATAAGCAGTGCGTCCAAGTACGAATGTTCCGATGACAAGAATTCCCAGAATAAGTGGAACAACATCAGGAATACCTTTGAGGCTAATTAACTTTGGATTGTTAGAACGCTCAACGCACAGGGCCCAGACCGCAAGGCCTGAAAGAAGAAGTAGTCCACCTGTTTTAAGCGCCCAAAGATTTTTTAGCTCAGTCTTAAGTCCCAATTTGCGACGAGAATTAATTCTATTTAAGCCACTGAGAATATAGAGGATGGAGCAGGCTATAAAGAATCCCCAACTTAGTATTGGTTTCATATTGCTATTTTGAATAGCCAAAACAGTTGGATCATCAATTCGGATTGTTCCGCCTTCACCTGCGAGGAGAAGCAATAGTCCTTGGAATGCTAAAAAGCCGGCAAGTGTTACAACGAATGATGGAATTCCTACACGGGCAACAAGAAAACCGATTGCATAACCGAGCAGAGCACCGACAGCAACAGAAATAGCAAAGGCTGCATACCAAGGCCATCCATGATTTGTAACCAGAATGACGAGGACTGCGCCAGTCACGCCGGAAGCAAATCCAGCCGAGAGATCAATTTCGCCAAGTAATAGAACAAATATCAAACCCATCGCAATAACGATGACAGAGGCTGCCTGTGTAAGCAGATTGGCAAAATTTCCAGGAGTTAGGAAGACATCTGACATCAGTCCAAAAACGATGCAGAGAACAATTAAACCGAGTACGGCCGGAAGTGATCCGATATCACCGGATTTGATTCGAGCCCAATAATCAGAAGCCGCAGATTTCAGATTAGTTTCAGGAGCGATATCAGTACTCATGCGCTAGCTCCCTTCAAAGTACCTGCCACACCGTCGGCTTTGCCGGTGGTGATTAACTGGACTACCTGTGCGTGAGTGACATCCTTTGTCTTTACTTGGGCGGCCATATTGCCCAAATAAAGAGTTGCGATGTTATCTGCAACTTCAAAGACATCATTTATATTATGTGAAATCAAAATAACAGCCAGGCCATTATCTGCCAATCGGCGGACAAGATTAAGAACTTGCTCAGTTTGTGCAACACCAAGAGCGGCCGTTGGCTCATCCAAAATAACGAGCTTGCTATTCCACAATACAGCCCTGGCGATTGCCACAGTCTGGCGTTGTCCACCCGATAAAGATGCAACCTTTTGACGGATTGATTTCACGGTGCGAACAGAGAGGCCATCCAAAGTTTTACGTGCAAGAGCCTCCATGGACTCTTCGTTGAGAACAACGCCCTTTTTCTCCTCGCGGCCAAGAAACATGTTGTGAACAATGTCGAGGTTGTCGCAGAGAGCAAGATCTTGATAAACAATTTCAATTCCAAGTGCGGTTGCATCACGAGGACCGTGAACTTCAACCTTCTTGCCTTCAAAGAAGAAATCGCCTTCTTCGGCTTGATAGATACCTGCGATGCACTTGATAAGCGTGCTCTTGCCGGCTCCATTATCTCCAACTAGTGCTGTCACCTGACCGGCGTATGCATCTAGATCTACTCCACGCAAAACATTTACAGGTCCGAAAGACTTGTTTAGGTTGCGAAGGGAGAGAAGAGGTTCACTCATTAGAACTCCTCAATATTGTTTTCAGAATTATCTTCGTTCTTCTTCAAATTCTGGGTGGATTCCTATTTCATTCACCACTGAAATCATAGGACACTTCAACAGAAAATCCGGCCCGGGGATACCCCCAAACCGGATTCTGTTGCCGTCTACCCGGCCAAAGCCAGGTAGACGGCTACTTCTTACAGTTCAGGAATTTATTAGATTCCGTTTGCTGTGCAAAGCTTTTCGATACCCTTACAAACGTCAGCCTTCTTCTGGAAGCCATCAGCAATAACAACCTTTACGTTGCGAGCTGTGATTCCAACTGGTACTAGAAGAACTGAAGGAACTGATGTAGCTCCTGCAGCTGTAGCTGGGCTACCTGTTACCTTGTTGAGGAATCCGTTTGTCTTTGCAGCTGTTCCCTTGATGATTGATACAGCAAGGTCTGCAGCAGCGTTAGCTTCTTGCTTGATGCCCTTGTAAACGGTGTTTGAAAGGTCACCAGACAAGACAGCGCGTAGGCCGTCAACTGATGCATCTTGACCAGATACGCAAACCTTGCCATTGAGACCGTTCTTCTTAAGAACAGCTACAGCTGCAAGTCCAAGACCTTCGTTAGCTGATACAACTGCATCAAGCTTTCCGCCAGCCTTTGTGAGCATCTGCTCGAAAATTGTTCCGCCCTGAACGTTGTCCCAGTTTGGAACAGACTGATCAGCAACAAGTGTCATCTTCTTTGCAGTTACATACTTTCCGAGAACTGAAACGTAACCCTGCTTGAAGAGTGTTGCGTTGTTATCGGTAGGTGAACCGTTCAAGTAAACGATACGTGGTGCAGCAACCTTGTGAGCCTTGAGGCAGTTGTAGATGCCTGTGCCTTGAAGCTTGCCAACAGCAACGTTGTCGAATGAAACGTAGTATGACTCTGAACCGTTAAGTGTTAGACGGTCGTAGTCGATTGTCTTTACGCCTTGCTTAGCAGCCTTGTCCTGAACAGCCTTAGCTGATGCTGAATCAAGGTTAACTAGCAAAAGAACCTTTGCTCCGTTTGAAAGCATTTGGTCTGCGATTGTTGCGAATGCTGTCTTATCGCCGTTTGCATTTTGGATGTCATAAGTGACACCAGCAGCCTTGAATGCTGCAGACAAGAATGTACGGTCTGATGTTTCCCAGCGAGCTGATGAAGCAGCATCAGGAAGAATTACGCCAACCTGAGCTGAAGCAGCATGAACTGATGTTGAAAGTCCTGTTACAGCGATTGCGATAGATGCAATTGCGGCAACGATTCCATTTCTCTTTGTCATGTATTACCTTTCGAAAGGCTCACTTCCACGGCCAAACCTGCTTTGGCTCGCTGATTGGAGGTGAACGAGGTAAATCTAGTTGAGGTGGCCTAAAAACCCCACATCGCTACATAACGTTTAGATAACACTTGTTCCTTCGACCCACTAAACTCGCTCCAATGAGCCCACAATCAGCTGCAACCTCCGTTCAGGAGGAGATTGTTTCGGGCATCAAGCGTGTGTTAACAGAGGCTGTTAACAGCGGCAGGCTCCCAACGCAGCTGCAAGTCCCAGAGTCCATCACTTTGGATCGCCCGAAGAATCGCGACCATGGAGATTTTGCAACATCCATAGCTCTAGCCCTGGCCAAGTCCGCCGGCGTGCAACCTCGTCTGATTGCTGAAATATTAAAAACCGGTTTAGAAAATGATGTTATTTTCGCGCAACTAGATGCAGTTGATATTGCCGGAGCTGGTTTCATTAATTTAACGCTAAGCAAAAAAAGTCAAGGCGCTGTTATTGCTACCATTTTAAAAAATGGAAAGGCATTTGGAACTGGAAGTGCGCTCGCTGGCGTTGCAATCAATTTAGAATTTATTAGCGCCAATCCCACTGGGCCATTACATCTTGGTCATACCCGTTGGGCAGCCGTTGGAGATGCGTTGGGACGGGTACTCACTGCGGCAGGAGCAAAAGTCTCACGTGAGTTTTATATAAATGACCGCGGCGTTCAGATGGATAAATTTGGTGCATCCATTCGGGCAGCTGCTCTTGGTCAGCCAACTCCGGAAGATGGTTATCACGGGGCTTACATTCAAGATTTGGCGGCAACAATTGTTGCAAGTGAACCAGCTCTCAAAGATTTACCCCAAGCGGAAGGCGATGCTGCATTTCGAGACCGAGGATACGCACTTCAATTAAAGCAACAACAGGATGTACTAGATGCCTTCGGTACACATTTTGACACTTGGTTTTCTGAAAAATCTCTATATGAAAAAGATTTCTTTAAACATACTCAAGAGCGCCTGGTGGCGCAGGGGCATGTATATATCCAAGATGGCGCGACATGGTTGCGTACAACTGATTTTGGAGACGATAAAGATCGCGTCATGATCAAGAGTGATGGCTCACAAGCTTATTTTGCATCTGATTCGGCCTATTACATTTCAAAGCGCGAGCGCGGATTTGATATTTGTATTTATATGCTCGGCGCCGATCATCACGGATATGTAGCAAGACTCAAGGCACTTGCTGCGTGTGCGGGGGATGATCCGAAATACAACGTGGAAACTCTCATTGGCCAGATGGTAAAAATTATGGAAAATGGCGAAGAGGTCAAACTTTCCAAGCGCGCTGGAACGATTATTACTTTGGAAGAGCTCGTTGAAAAAGTAGGAGTGGACGCAGCCAGATACACACTAATTCGCTATCCAGTGGATACCCCGATGGTCATGGATGTGGACTTGCTTCGAAGCCGCACAAATGAAAATCCTGTTTATTATGTGCAATACGCGCACGCACGTATATGCGCTGTTCTGCGTAACGCCGCTGACCTCAATATTGCTTTCGGACCAGATCACATTCATCCAGAATTATTGACTCATGATCGCGAGCGCGAACTTATGGGCGCACTCGGTGAATTCCCACGCGTTGTAGCAGGCGCTGCCGAGCTTCGCGAACCCCACAGAATTGCTCGATATGCAGAGGAATTAGCTGGTCTTTATCATGGCTTTTACGCTGATTGTCGTGTGCTGCCATTGGGAGATGAAAGCCCGACTGATCTTCATTCAGCTCGTGCAACCCTTTGTAAATCAACAGCGCAGGTCATTGCCAATTCGTTAGCCTTGTTGGGTGTAAGCGCGCCAGAGAAGATGTAATAGATATGAATAGATATGAATAGACATGAATAGAGAGGAGAACGGGAATGTCATTTAACCCTGAGATTTTCTCCGCCGGCTCCTCTTTTGGCTCCGAGCTCTCTATAGGTGGAGTGAGCGCGTCCCACCTTGCAAAGGAATTTGGGACCCCACTTTTTGTCGTGGATGAAGATGACTTTAAGGCTCGTGCCATGTCATTCAAGAGCGCCCTTGATAAACATTTTGGGAGCCATGCTGGCCGTGTGTATTACGCAAGCAAAGCATTTCTCAACAAAGAAATTGCGCGTTGGATTGATGGAACTGGAATAGGTATCGACGTGGCAAGTGGGGGAGAACTTGCTGTTGCGCTCGCTGTAAATTTTCCTGTTGATCGAATTCAAGTTCATGGAAATAATAAAAGTGAAGCCGAGATTGAAAAAGCAGTCGTGGCTGGTGTCGGGGCTATCGTCATAGATTCAATGCAAGAGATTGAACGTGTTGCTCGCATAGCTGCAACACACAAGAGGATTCAAAAAGTATTTATCCGAGTCACCGCTGGTATCGAAGCACACACACATGAATTTATCGCCACCGCCCATGAAGATGTGAAATTTGGCTTCTCACTTGCCTCTGGTTCTGCATGGAGGGGAATCGAAGAGATTGAAACATTAAAATCTTTGAAGCTCATCGGATTGCATTCACATATTGGTTCTCAGATTTTTGATGCTCAAGGTTTTGCAATTGCAGCAGAGCGATTAATTGGCTTGCTTGCAAAGTTTCACGAACATTACGCCGATCAACTTGCTGAACTTGATCTTGGTGGAGGTTTTGGAGTTGCCTACCTTCCAGGAGAAGAATCGGTTAATGCAGATTCTGTGCTTGCCGAATTAGCAAAGACGGTTATTGCCGAATGCGCAAAAGCTGGTATTAACGTTCCGCATATTTCAATTGAACCTGGCCGAGCAATTGCAGCGCCAACAACTACGACGTTGTACACGGTTGGCACAACGAAGAATATTGAACTCGATGGCGGCAACACTCGTCGCTACATTGCTGTTGATGGAGGATTTATCGACAACATGCGACCAGCTCTTTACGATGCGAAATATCATGCAATTCTTGCAAATCGAGTTTCAAGTTCTCATGATGTGACGAGTCGAATAGTTGGAAAACATTGTGAATCAGGTGATGTGATTATCCGTGATATCAATTTGCCAGAAGACATTCACCCTGGAGATCTCATCGCCGTCCCAGTAACAGGGGCATATGGCCGTCAAATGGGAAGTAATTACAATCATCTGACTCGTCCAGCCGTAGTTGCGGTAAAAGATGGTAAAGCACGCGTAATTGTGCGCCGCGAGAGCGAAGCTGATTTATTGGCGCTAGATATCTAATTAGTTTGAGATAATTAATCTATGCCTTCACTCGAAAAAGACACCCTGCATGTTGGCCTCTTGGGCTGCGGCATTGTGGGCTCAGAAGTAGCCCGCCTTTTGGCGGAGAGCCGCATCGACTTCAAGGCGAGATCGGGAGCAAACCTTGTTATAAAGAAGATTGCTGTTCGCGATCTCAAAGTGGAACGTCCTGGAATTGATAAGAAACTTTTCACTACAGATGCGTTATCGATCGTCAATGATCCAGAAATTGATGTTGTTATTGAATTGATGGGTGGGATTGACCCAGCGCATGAGTACTTATTGAAGGCGCTCAACAATGGCAAAGCCGTCATCACGGCTAACAAAGCGCTCCTTGCGCGCCACGGAGATGAACTAGAAACTGCATCGGATAAAGCAGATGTTGATTTTTATTACGAAGCAGCTGTTGCTGGTGCGATTCCAGTTATTCGCCCGCTATCGGAATCACTCATTGGTGACTATGTCACAAAGATCATGGGCATCGTAAATGGAACAACAAATTTCATTTTGACGAAGATGTTTGAAACTGGCGCAGATTTTGATGTGGCGCTCAAAGAAGCCCAATCACTTGGTTTTGCCGAAGCAGATCCCACTGCTGATGTTGAAGGATTTGATGCTGCAGCTAAAGCGGCAATTCTTGCAACTCTTGCATTCCACCACACTGTGACCGACGCAGATGTTTACCGCGAAGGCATTACAAAGATAACTGCTCGAGATATTGCAATTGCCAAAGATATGGGCATGGTTATCAAGTTACTTGCTATCGCTGAAAATATTGATGACGAGAAACTTTCGGTCCGCGTGCATCCAACACTCTTGCCCAATACGCATCCACTCGCATCTGTGCGCGGGGCATTCAATGCCGTATTTGTTGAAGCCGAAGCAGCCGGTGAATTGATGTTCTATGGCCGCGGAGCTGGTGGAGTTCCAACAGCATCTGCTGTTCTTGGCGACCTAGTTGCGATTGCGCGAAATTTGATTGATGGACGTACGGCTCCTGCGACAACTGATTACGCCTCACTCAACATTGCCACTATTGACACCACACATACTCGTTACTTAATTCGCCTTGATGTACAAGATAGGCCTGGTGTACTGGCTGGAGTTGCTAATACTTTTGCCGCTAATAATGTTTCTATTTCTACTGTACGCCAAACTGGTCAAGAAGATAGCGCTGAACTTACTGTTACAACTCACCTTGCGACAGAAGAGTCACTTGCAAAAACAGTAAACCAGTTAAAGGCTCTGGAATTTGTTAAGCGAATCGCAAGTGTTATTCGAGTAGAAGGACTCCCTTCCTAATGGCACACCAATGGCGCGGAGTTATCGATGAATATCGCGATCGCTTGCCCGTCTCTGAGAAAACACCTGTCATCACTTTGCGCGAAGGTGGAACACCTCTTGTTTATGCATGCGTTCTTTCAGAAATGCTTGGCAATAACGTTTGGCTAAAAGTAGAAGGCGCCAACCCAACTGGATCATTTAAAGATCGCGGAATGACAATGGCGATGTCAAAGGCAGCAGAAGAAGGCGCCAAGGCTGTTATTTGTGCATCAACCGGAAACACCTCAGCATCTGCAGCAGCGTATGCAACGAAAGCTGGCATGCTTCCTGTTGTTCTCGTTCCTCAAGGAAAAATAGCAATGGGCAAACTTGCTCAAGCAATCGCCCACGGTGCTCGCTTGCTTCAGGTTGAGGGCAACTTTGATGATTGCCTTAATCTGGCACGCGATCTGTCAAAGGATTACCCAGTTTCACTTGTTAATTCTGTGAACCCATTTCGAATTGAAGGCCAGAAGACTGCTGCCTTTGAAGTCGTGGATTTGTTGGGCGATGCCCCGGATATGCACGTTCTGCCTGTTGGTAACGCCGGAAATATCACGGCATATTGGAAGGGCTACAAGGAG
Organism: uncultured Actinomycetes bacterium; assembly: GCA_903844115.1. Taxonomy (GTDB): domain Bacteria; phylum Actinomycetota; class Actinomycetes; order Nanopelagicales; family Nanopelagicaceae; genus PALSA-747. Next base: position 8,600 of record CAIMSI010000072.1, on the reverse strand, counting down.
TACTACGCCGATAAAGTTTCAACAAAGCTTCCAATGATGTGGGGATTCCAGGCCGAAGGCTCTGCGCCAATCGTTCAAAATAAGATTGTTGAAAATCCAGAAACTATCGCTACCGCCATTCGTATTGGAAATCCGGCATCGTGGGCACAAGCAGTTGAGGCTCGCGATACATCAGGGGGCTTGATTGACTCTGTTACCGATGCACAAATTCTTGAAGCGTATCGACTTGTAGCCAGTAAAGAAGGCATATTCGTTGAGCCTTCATCTGCTGCAGGAATCGCAGGGCTTCTTAAGAAAAAAAGTGAAGGAAAGTTGCCGAAGGATAAGACGATTGTTATTACTGTTACCGGAAATGGTTTGAAAGATGTTGGCTGGATCCTTGATGACGCAGCAGCCCCCACCATTATCGGCGTAGATGTAAAAGCAGCTGCTAAAGCGATGGGGATGTAATTATGGCTTCCATGGATCGTGTCACATTCCGCGCAACAATGGCGCAAATTTCTGTTCCTGCCACGAGTGCCAACATTGGACCAGGTTTTGATTCACTAGGTATCGCACTTGATCTTCGCGATCATTACGCAGCACAGATATTAGATGATGCAACATTTGATGTGGATGTCACCGGAGAAGGTGCAGAAGAATTAAAGAAAGATAAGAACCATCTTGTCATCAAGGCGATGATGAAGGGTTTTGAATTCATGGGGGCTAAACCTCGTGGCATTGCACTTCGCGCTTTAAATAACACACCTCACGGTCGTGGCTTAGGTTCATCATCATCAGCAATTGTTGGTGGTTTAGCACTTGCTCGCGCGCTGGTTCTCGGCGGGGATGAACTTCTCCCTAACGAAGATCTCTTGGTACTTGCCACAGAACTAGAGGGACATCCTGACAATGTCGCTGCAGCACTTTTGGGCGGTGCAACAATTGCTTGGATGGAAAGCTCCATCGTTAATGGTGTTGAACAGAACGTTGGCCGAGCAGTAAGAATTCATGTCGATGAGCGGATTAAAGCAATTGCATTTATTCCCGAAGCACATCTTGCGACGAGCAAAGCTCGCAAATTATTGCCAGAGACAGTTCCGCACCGCGATGCGGTACTGAACACATCGCACGCAGCCCTTCTTGTACATGCTCTCTCAGAACGTCCAGATTTATTATTTGCAGCAACAGAAGATCATTTACACCAGATATATCGTGCTGAGGCAATGCCAAAATCATCCGCACTACTTGCCAAGCTTCGTGCAGCCGGTGTTGCAGCAACAATTTCCGGTGCTGGTCCAACCGTTTTAGTGCTTCACACAGGTTCTGAGCAGGACGCTGACGACATTATTCACGCTGCAGGGGCTGGATTTAGCGCGAAGAAATTGGCTATTTCCACACAAGGAGTGGCATAAGCCCCTTTTTCTGTGTTAGGTTTCTCCTGTCTGAAGGCGAGACCTTAATTCCTTAAATTTCTTACAAGTTAAGGCCGGTCGAAAAGCCAACAATCACTTTACAAAATTGATAGTGCCCTGTTCCCAGGGTCGGATAAAAATAATCACACAAGCAATAACTAACAAAGGTAAAACCAAAGTACATGGCTGAAAAGACAACAACTCGCGCGGCAAGCACAGCTGGTTCTAGTAAGGCTGAAAAAGCTCCCGGCGACCTCAGCGCACTGACGCTGCCTGAACTCAAGAAGACCGCTGGCGCACTTGGAATTGATGGTGCTGCAAAGATGGCGAAGGCAGACCTCGTGCAATCTATCGGTGACCTTCAAGCTGCAAACCGCGAAGCGGCCAAGCAGGAGAAGGAAGAGCGCCGTGCTGCGAAGCAAGCGGCACGAAATAATCGTAATTCACAACAAAATCAGAACAACCAGGATAACCAGAATGAGGACTCCGACGTGAGTGATAATTCAGATAATTCAGATTCACAAAATAATGACAGTGGTTCAAGTGGCGGAAATGATCGTAATGATCGTAATGATCGCGCAAACCGTAATGATCGTAACGATCGTAATGATCGTAATGATCGTGGCAATCGCCGCAATCGTGATCGCAGCGACCGTGGGGATCGAAATGACCGCGGGGATCGCAATAGCCGCTTCCGTGATCGTGGAGACCGTCCCGACCGTCAAGACCGTCAGGACCGCGAAATCATTCTTAGCGAAGACGATGTCCTTCTGCCTGTAGGTGGATTGCTCGACATCCTTGATAACTATGCATTTATTCGTACCGGTGGATACCTCCCAAGTTCAAACGATGTCTATGTTGGCCTCCAACAAGTTCGTCGCTATGGACTTCGTAAAGGCGATGTCATTACCGGACAAGTTCGCGAGCCGAAAGAGGGAGAGCGCAAAGAAAAATTCAGCGCACTCGTAAAGCTTGATACTGTTAACGGAAAAGATCCTGAAGAGTCGAAGAACCGCGTTGAATTCTCAAAGCTCGTTCCTTTGTATCCTCAAGAGCGTCTTCGCCTTGAAACAGAACCAGGAATCTTGACCACGCGTATTATCGATTTAATTGCGCCAATTGGTAAGGGACAACGAGGACTTATCGTTTCTCCTCCAAAGGCCGGTAAGACAATGGTCTTGCAGGCAATTGCAAACGCAATCACAACCAACAACCCCGAGTGCCACTTGATGGTTGTTCTTGTCGATGAGCGTCCAGAAGAAGTTACAGATATGCAGCGAAGTGTAAAAGGTGAAGTTATTGCTTCTACTTTCGACCGCCCAGCTGATGATCACACCACTGTTGCTGAACTTGCTATCGAGCGCGCAAAGCGCCTGGTAGAACTTGGCCACGATGTGGTTGTTCTTCTTGATTCGATTACTCGTCTAGGCCGTGCGTACAACATTGCAGCCCCAGCATCAGGACGTATTTTGTCCGGTGGTGTGGATTCAGCAGCGTTGTATCCACCGAAGAAGTTCTTCGGCGCCGCTCGTAATATTGAAAATGGCGGATCGCTCACAATTCTTGCAACAGCTCTTGTTGAAACTGGTTCAAAGATGGATGAAGTTATCTTTGAAGAGTTCAAGGGCACTGGAAACATGGAACTCAAGCTTGATCGCAAATTCGCCGACAAGCGTATTTTCCCAGCCGTCGATGTTGATGCCTCAGGTACTCGTAAGGAAGAAATCCTTATGGGAACAGAAGAGCTCAATATTGTTTGGCGTTTGCGCCGCGTATTGCACGCACTTGATTCACAACAGGCTCTTGAACTCCTGCTTGAAAAGATGAAGGGCACCAAGTCCAACGTTGAATTCTTGCTCCAGATTCAAAAGACCACCATCAGCGAAGCCAGCGCCGACAAAGCGCCTGGTTCAAGCGTAAATGGCGGTTGATAGCCGAGTATTTTAGGTCGATTTACTTCGATTAGCCTCTCCACGCAGGGGCCTGTAATATTCAACATCTGGTTCACCGGTTCAGAAATGAAACGGACCCAGTCCCTCTACAACCAATGGAGTAAAAAATGAAGAACGATATTCACCCAGATTACGTCGAAACAACTGTTACATGCGGTTGCGGAGAAGTATTCACAACTCGCAGCACAAAAACTTCCGGTTCAATTTACGTTGAAGTGTGCTCCCAGTGCCATCCTTTCTACACAGGCAAGCAACGTATCCTCGATACTGGCGGCCGTGTTGCAGCATTCGAAGCTCGTCAAGTAAAGACAGCAGCAGCTCAAGCTGCAGCTCCAAAAGCAGAGAAGGCGCCAGTAAAGCGCAAGCAAGTTCTCAAGTAGTTTTTCTCAAGAGGCCCCACATCGCACCCACCCGGGTGCGTGGGGTCTCTTTTATTTTTGTATAAAGTAGATTTAATTATTTCAACGGATACGAAAGGAGAAGTGAGATGGCAAGCAATAAGGATCCGAAAAAAGAACGCTTTGGACAAATCCCTGCGTTGTTAGTTGAGTATGCCCAACTTGAGAAAGATCTTGCTGACCCTTCAATCCATGGTGATCAAGGAAAGGCCCGCCAACTCGGTAAGCGTTATGCCGCACTCGGCCCGGTCATTGGTGGTTATCGCGCATTTAAATCTGCCGAAGATGACCTTGCAGCCGGTAAAGAGATGGCTGCTGAAGATGCTTCATTTGCTAATGAAATTCCAGCACTTGAAAGCGCACTTGTTGCAGCTGAGGAAAAACTAGAAGAGCTTCTTTTGCCTCGCGATCCAAACGAGGATCGTGATGTCATTCTTGAAATTAAAGCGGGCGTTGGCGGGGACGAGTCGGCCCTTTTCGTTGGGGACTTGCTTCGTATGTATACGCGTTACGCTGAAAAACATAATTGGAAGGCCGAGATTATTGATACCACCGATTCTGAAATGGGTGGGTACAAAGAATTAAGCATGGCGATTAAATCAAAGGGAACTGCCCAACCCGGTGAAACTCCTTACGCAAAGTTAAAGTTTGAGGGCGGCGTGCACCGTGTACAGCGCGTTCCAGAAACAGAATCACAAGGCCGAATTCATACATCTGCTGCAGGTGTCTTGATTCTAGCCGAAGCTGATGAAGTAGACGTTGAAGTGCGCCAGCAAGACCTACGTATTGATGTGTACCGCTCTTCTGGTCCAGGCGGACAATCAGTGAATACAACTGACTCTGCCGTTCGTATTACTCATATTCCTACTGGCGTTGTTGTCTCATGCCAGAATGAAAAATCCCAGCTACAAAACAAGGACAGCGCCATGCGTATTTTGCGCGCTAGATTATTAGCCCATGCTCAAGAACAAGCAGACGCTGCTGCAATGGCCGAACGTAAATCTCAGGTCCGCACAGTTGATCGCTCCGAACGTATTCGCACATACAACTATCCTGAAAATCGTATCTCCGATCACCGCGTTAACTTCAAGGCAAGTAATCTTGATGCTGTTCTTAACGGTGAATTGGATGACATGATTGACGCGCTCCTTGCCGCCGATAAAGCAGCAAAGCTCGCTAGCGAATAATTTCAAAGACATTGCTATGAAAGAACTTCTACGTAATGCAAAAGATCAACTTGCTACAAAAAATATTAATCCCGTTGATGCCGAACTTCTTCTGGCACATGCCGCGCACGTTACCCGTATGGACTTACATTCCAAATCCATCGAATTTACCCCGCAAATCTGCGGAGACTTCCAAGGATTTATCAACGAGCGCCTTGAAGGACGTCCCACCCAGTACATCATTGGGGAAGCGCCATTCCGGTATTTAGATCTTGAAGTAGGGGAGGGCGTTCTCATTCCTCGCCCAGAAACAGAAATGTTGGTCGATGAAGTTCTGCACAATCTCAATAAATATGATGAGACTGTTTCTATTGTGGACCTCGGATCAGGCTCTGGGGCAATTGCTATAGCGCTTCAAACTGAGACAAAAGAGAAGAAGAAGGTTGCGGTAATCGCTGTAGAGAAGAGCAAGGAGGCGCTTCCGTGGCTTCACAAAAATATTGCAAAGTACGATTTACCCATCCGCGTTATCGAAGAAGATGTGTCCACTGCCCTTGAAGGCATTAAGTGCGACATTGTTGTTGCCAATCCTCCGTATATTCCAAACGCTGAACTACTTCCTGCAGATGTCATGAAGGAGCCAAGCCTTGCGCTTTTAGGTGGGCCCGACGGAATGGATGTTCCGCGTATATTCATCAACGCGGCCGCGCGCTTGCTCAAGCCGGGCGGCTTCCTAGCCATCGAACACCACGAAACCCAGGGTGTACTTATGCAAAATGAGCTTGCCGGTGAGTTTACAAATATTCGGTTGCATAACGATCTCAATGATCGCCCTCGATTTACGACAGGGACAAGAAAGTAATTACAAGCCCATCCGGGTGGCAGCCTCGCGTAATGAGGCTCGCGCATCTGGGTGGGCTGCTTTTTCAATAAGGTTCTGTGCTTGCTCACTTTCATTGTGACCAAAACATTCTGCTATTCCTTGTTCGGTTACAACGAATGAATGTTGAAAGCTAGTTACCCCATCTGTGATCATCGGAACGATTTTGGACGTATTTGTCTTTGAGTGCCATGAGGGAAGAGTCATAAAGGACTTGCCGCCACGACTGTGAAGTGCGCCAACAATGAAGTCAGTTGATCCACCAAAACCCGAATAGATGGTGTCGCGCACGCGCGAGGCATTGGCCTGATCGAATAAATCAACTTGTAGCGCAGCATTAATGGAAGTCATTTTTGCTTGCTTTGCAATTTGAGCCGGGTCATTGGTCTTCTCAGTACGCAGCATTCGCACGCGGCGATTGAGGTGCAGCCATGAATATAGTTCTTCAGATCCAAAGATAAATGAAGCGGTAATTGGAATCTCTGTATCAAGTGCGCCAATTTTCTCGAGGTTAAGAACACCATCGCTAAACATTTCTGTCCAGATCCGCAACTCACTCCTCTTGGTCATCAACTCAAGAACGGCGTCTGGAACCGAACCGATACCCAGCTGAAGCGTTGAACCTGAAGGTACGAGATTTGCAATTTTGCGACCTATTTCTTTGGCTGTTTCGGGAATTGCTGAGGGAGTATGAAAGTTGAGTTGTTCATCGTGTTCAAAAATGAAATCAATTTCGTTCTCGTAAATCTGAGCATCACCATAGGTGTAGGGCATATTTGAATTGGACTGTGCAATGACCATGCCGCCCCGTTCACGCGCCGCTTCGATCGCAGCAGGGAGGATATTGACTTCAATCCCAAGAGATACGGTGTCGAAGCGAAGTGCGGATGTATGCAAAAGCACAACATCTGGAACCAGATGATCACGCAGCATTACGGGCAAAAGCGAAAGCCGGGAAGGCACGTAGTTCAGCCGTTGCGAACCACGCATTCCAGCGCCAACGAAAGCCGTTTCGAATGTCACCCCGGGGCGATCGGGAATACCCGGTTGAGCGTTAAGCATATGCAGCGTGTACTCGGGAACGCTCTCGTCGAATAAAGAAAGAAGCGCCTTTGGTGTGCCAAAATTCCCCGAAACCAACACTCGAGGATTCTTAGGCAATCCTTGAAAAACCTTTTTAAGTTGCTCTCCATCAACTGTTCTCATGGCGTAATTCTTTCATTCAGAAAAAGCATGATTTACAGAATGTAGGAGCCAGCACTCAACACTCAGTGATGGCGGTTACTGATCCTCGTAATCCCAGACAACCCCAATTTCCAAACGAATGTCATCCATGATTTGCATCAAATCAACGGATTCTTCAACGGACATGATGGGGGATTCGATCAAGCCATCAGCAATACATTTTTCTGCGTGGAGTGCTTGTAATTGGCGACCGGTTCCTGGAACCGGGGGAGTGTCATAACGCTGCACAACTTTGCGCTCGTTGTCGTAGACGGTAAAGGATGTCTGGGCATAAAAAGTATTATCAATTTCAATGGAACCTTTATCGCCAAGAATTGTTGCGGTTACCGGTCCGGCAACAGTCATACAAGTAGTGAGCGCAGCTTGAGCGCCGCTTTCATAATTGAAAACCATAGATGTTGCTTCATCCATTCCTTCAAAGGCCAGGCGTCCCACCGCAAGAACTTCATCAGGCAATCCGAGAACTCTTGCAGCAAATGAAATTGGATAAATACCGAGATCAAGTAGAGCACCGCCACCAGTGTGAAGATCCCACATGCGTGTTGAAACTTCAGGAGGCAAATATTGGCTGTGATCAGCAATAACCAGATTTGGCTTTCCAATGGTTCCTTTTTTCAGAACCTCAAAAACGGCGTCCATGGACGGAAGAAACCTGCTCCACATTGCTTCCATGACAAATACATTCTTAGCGCGCGCAGCCTTCTGAATCTTGCGCGCCTGCTTTGCATCCATGGTGAATGGCTTTTCAAGCAAGACATGTTTGCCGGCATTAATCGCAAGCAAAGCATTCTCGCAATGCACATAATTAAGTGTGGAGATATACACGATATCTACATTGGGATTGGCAACCAGCTCTTCATAGGAACCATGCGCATCGCTGACGCCATGTTCCTTGGCGAAAGTTTTAGCTGAGTCTAGGTTTCGTGATCCCACTGCCTGGATGTTCATTCCAGCAATCTTGAAATCTTTGGCCACCACGTTGGCAATACGCCCCGTGCCCATAAATCCCCAACGTAGTCCCATTTTTAGCGCCCGTTTCTCTCTATCTTTAGCGTTCGGAAGTGAAGTAATGAATTAAACCATCAATAGCTTTTTCGATCTGAGCATAAACCTCTTCGTAAGCGTCAATCTCTGAGCCCCATGGGTCAGGTATAACGAGTTCACCTGATTCCCTACCAAATGGATCAATGCCCGAGAGGGTTGGATCAAATTCGCGAAGTAGAAAGACCTTATTTTTATCATTTTGGAAATCAGTTGCCCCAAAGATTATGGCGCGATTTGTTTGATCTGCAACCAGAATTAAATCAGTATCCATAAAAGATTGTTTGCTAAAAGGTTGAGATTTATGGCGATAATCAAAGCCATGCCGTTCCCACACTTCTTGGGAGAGATGATGAGCAGATTCACCTTTGTGATACGCCGAAGTGCCAGAGGAAGTTACAACAAAATTTGGGGAATCAATCTCAAGTGACTTGCCATGGAGTATTGCTGCGGCCAGTGGCGAGCGACAGATATTTCCGTGGCAGACCATCTCGACGCGAACGGTGTCGAAGTTTCTAATTGAT
>CAIMSI010000071.1 GCA_903844115.1 uncultured Actinomycetes bacterium | reverse complement strand
CGTTATTAGCGATCAGGGCTGAGCTTGGATCAACGCTGGTTGCAGTCAGGCTATCTGGGATAGAAACTGACATGGAAAAGTTTGTTTCGGCATAGGTCGTGCTTATGGAGCCGAAAAGTGAGAAGCCAAAGGCAGCCATGGCTACAAAAGCCGGCTTGCGAAACGAACTTGCCTTCATCTCTGCTCCTTTCCTTCTTCCAAAGCCCTGCGGCTTGCCGTGCCCACGCAACACTCCCGACCCCGTTTCAAGGGTCAGAAGGTAGGTGGGAAGGGTTAGAGAGTTACAGACAGGTGAACGGCAGGCAACTTCTGACCCGCGTGGCTAATAAAAATAATTAAAGTCACAGAAAGAGGGCGGGGTAAAAGTGCTGGTCAGAAGCAGACAAATCCCTTATGTCCGATTTGTCGCTCACAGATGAATGAGTGCCTCAGGCCATTCTCAGGCCATGAAGTTAATGGGCTCTTCTAGCATCTCAGTTACTAGGGCCGCGATTGGCGAGCGCTCAGATCTGGTCAGAGTTATATGCGCAAAGAGTGGATGGCCCTTCAAAGACTCCACTACCGCCACGACTCCGTCGTGGCGGCCAACCCGCAAGTTGTCCCGCTGAGCAATGTCATGGGTCATGACCACCCGTGAGCCCTGACCGATTCTTGAAAGCACTGTGAGGAGCACACCGCGTTCTAGTGATTGGGCTTCATCCACGATCACAAAAGAGTCATGGAGTGAGCGGCCTCGGATGTGGGTCAAAGGCAAAACCTCAATCAGTCCGCGGTCAATAATTTCATCAATCACTGTCTGACTAACAAGTGCTCCCAAAGTATCAAAGACTGCTTGGGCCCACGGAGACATCTTCTCTCCTTCAGTTCCTGGAAGATAACCAAGCTCTTGGCCGCCTACTGCATATAAGGGCCGAAAGATAAGAACTTTCTTATGTTGGCGGCGCTCTAAAACTGCTTCTAACCCGGCACATAAAGCCAGCGCTGACTTACCTGTTCCGGCACGTCCTCCCAGAGAGATAATGCCTATGTCATTATCTAAAAGAAGATCTAGGGCTACTCGCTGTTCTGCAGAGCGGCCATGTAAACCAAATGCAGATCGGTCCCCTCGGACTAATTGAATCTGCTTATCAGGAGTAACCCTTGCAAGAGCGCTTCCTTTTTCTGAATGCAAAACAATTCCGGTATGACATGGGTGCTCTTTGCCCAGTTCGTGAGGCGTCTTATCGTTTTCATAGAGGGCATCAATGAGAGAGCCACCAACATTGGCCTCCACCATTCCGGTCCATCCAGATGTTGAGGCAAGTTCATGGCGATACTCTTCAGATTCAACACCAACAGATGATGCCTTCACGCGTAGCGGAAGATCTTTTGTTACCAAGACAACCCGGCGAGATTCAGCCATCAAATTACGTGCGATTGCAAGAATTCTTGAGTCATTTGATCCATCCCGCAAAAAGCCTGCAGGCAGCGATGTGGGATCGGAGTGATTGAGCTCTACCTTAATTGTTCCACCGATATCGTTGATCGAAATGGATTCATCAAGGCGTCCGTGACTAATTCTTAAATCATCAAGGGCGCGAAGTGCTTCTCGGGCGAAGTAGCCCAACTCTGGGTGATCGCGCTTGGTCTCAAGTTCACCAATTACGGTGATAGGGATAATGACTTCATGTTCGGCAAAGCGGGCGAGCGCCGCCGGATCAGCGAGTAAAACACTGGTATCTAACACATACGTCTTGCGGCCGTTATTTTGGCTCCTTGGGTTTGCCAAGAGATTCTCGCATTTCTGTGTATTTGTATGAGTAGGTCTTCTATATCTCCTGGGGCGGAAGAAATAGAACTGATGCTCATAAAGTAAAACTCGCCAGAGCGCGGGGGCGTGCGACACGCGGTGCGGAAAAGTTAAATTCCTATGACTTTTAGAAGAATCAAATTACCTTCCAAAGCGGCGGTGTCTTTGGGCATATGCCCGCAGGGCTCTAAGAAAATCAACCTTTCTAAAATCTGGCCAATAGGCCTCACAGAAATAGAACTCGGAATGTGCTGATTGCCAGAGAAGAAATCCAGAAAGACGCTGCTCCCCTGAAGTTCTAATGACTAGCTCTGGGTCAGGCATTCCAGCTGTATAAAGATGCTTACCAATTTCATCAATAGAAAGCTTCTGCGCAATTTCATCTGCGCTTTCTCCATGGGTAACGCCATCTTGAATGTAATCCCTCACGGCATCGACGATCTCCCGCCTGCCTCCATAACCGATGGCGACGTTCACGACGACCTTTGCCCGGCCCTTACTGGCTATTTCAACTTTTTTGAGTTTGTCTTGCAGCCACTGGGGTAAGAGTTCAAGTGCTCCAAGGGGCTTGATCTCCCATTTTCCTAATTCATCGAGATGATCAACTGCTGCAGAGATGATTTTAAGTAGGGCATCGAGCTCTTCAGGATCACGATTGAGGTTATCTGTTGAGAGTAGCCAGAGGGTAATGATGTTAACGTCCGCTTCCTCACACCATTCAAGGAGTTCAACAATTTTTTCCGCTCCTGCTTTGTGACCATCTTCGGCACTTGCTCCATAGTTTGATTTTGCCCAGCGGCGATTGCCATCAAGGATGACACCTACGTGGTGAGGCGTTTGAGTGAAATCTAATTGGGAAAGAAGGCGCCGCTGATAGATCGGATAAAGCAGAGCCTTAATCGCCTGCTTTACGGGATTGCTCATTATGAATCTGTTAAGAGCGAAGAGTTTTGTAACGCTCTACTGCTTTTCTTTCAGCGACAAATGACGCGATGGGAAGCGTGCCGGCAAGAATATAGAACAACATAGTCATGAGGCTTGTGCGGGCTTTGAGGCAATATGTAAAGGCAGCCAAGATATAGATCGGATATGTAAATCCGTGAATAATGGCAATAGCAGCCCAGATTGCGAGCTTGCTATGGAAAGCAAGGTGGGCAGGGACCTCTACAAACCAGAGCAAAAGTGAGAATGTTCCAGACCAGATCGCCATGAACTTGTAACGAGCTAGTGCACCTTCTAAACCGCCTCCAAGAATTTTCATGCCTTTACTCTACCTCCAACGCATGGGAGTTGAGCTTACGCTCGTGACGTTTAGCAATAATGGGAGCACAAGGCACCAAGAGCGCCATAAACCACCAGATCACAACGTAT
>CAIMSI010000070.1 GCA_903844115.1 uncultured Actinomycetes bacterium | reverse complement strand
TCTAGAGATCACATTCCTGTGTCGCTTAAAGGGCGACTCTTCTCTAAAATAGTGATTAGTGATCATTTCGTGTGCGGAGATGGTCATTTTTCTTTTACAACTCTCGGCAAAACCTAGCAAGAATTTATAGTTTTATGAGGGCAAAAATGTGACATGTGGGCAAAAAGTGGGCGATGTTTTATTTAGTTAAAAGCAAAAGCCCCACAGAAGTTAATCTGTGGGGCTTTTATTCTTAGTTATTTAACTGTTGAATGCCTTTCGAATATTTTCAGAATATCTACTATATGCCGCGCCAACTTCGAAGGCTGCGATCATAGTTCCAGCAGAAGCAATGCCTTTTCCTGCAATATCGAAGGCCGTGCCATGGTCGACCGAGGTACGCAATATTGGCAAACCAATTGTTACTGAAACTGTTCCATCAAAATCATAAGTTTTGGATGGAATATGACCTTGATCGTGAAAATGCGTCAAGATTCCATCGTAACGTCCTGTTAGTCCATGATGGAAGACTGAATCCGCTGGAATTGGTCCTACAACATTAATACCTAAAGCTCTGCATTTTTCGATTGCTGGCTTGAGAATATCAATTTCCTCGCGTCCAAAGTTCCCATTTTCACCTCCGTGAGGATTTACGGCCGCCACTGCTAAGCGAGTTTGATTTTCTCCAAAGGTTTCAAGGGCTAGTGCTGCTTTCTTAATAGCCTCTTCAACTCTTTCGATTGATAACTGATCTAATGCAGTTCGTAGTGGCACGTGACGTGTTGTAAAAAATAATTTAAGTCCTTTGACAACAAACATAGTGTCACTTGATGGAGCGCCGGTTAGTTCACCGAGCATTTCTGTATGACCTAAATGTTTTGATCCAGCTGCCCAGATCGCTTCCTTGTTAATTGGTGCCGTCACAATTCCACTTACTTGCTTTTCCATTGCGAGTTTTGTAGCGGCTTCAATCGCGCCTATTGCAGATTTACCTGCTTCGGCCGAGACGACTCCCATTTGTAAATTCTTATCTGTTAATTCAAGGTCAAGAATTTCAATAGTGCCAGGTTCAAACTTCGCGTCTTGAACTGATGAGACTCCAATCGCTCGGACATCCAATTTAAGTGTATTGATTGCACGTTCAAGTGCAGCAAGGTCACCAACTGCCAATCCGCGACCTACTTTGATGGCTTGCGGGCTCGCAAGTGCAGCAGCAACAATTTCTGGACCGATTCCAGCAGGATCACCAAGTGTCACGGCGAGGATAGGGAGTTGCGGATTGCTCATGGCGTGGTGCCCTTTCGATTGTTGTTAGTGGATGTACGAAACGTGCTTAATTGCATTAGATGTTTTAAACATTTAGTTGTGGCATCTTTATCACCGATTAGCCCACCCTTTGTGGCAAAAATTAAGCCGGAATATGGATCACCAAGAATTCGCCCCGATACAGCAAGTGGGAGAATCTCAAAATCTATTGTGAAGGCGTTAGCCCCTAACCCATGCAAAACAGCAGCAGCTGTCTCACCACCTGATGCGTAAACTGCTGCTGGTTGAACTTTGTCGATGAGCGATCGCGATAGCACCGAAATAGGCTTAGTAGTTAAACCTTCAAAGTCAGATCGTGAGAAGTCGATTCCAATGTAGTGCTGGCCAGAATCAATTGCTGTAGTCACCTCATGAACTATTTCGTCTAGATCAAAACCGTTTGAGTTTACTTTTATCCAATGGGCTCCGATATTTTCTTGTGAATCAATCAGCTGTTCGAAAGTTTCATTTGTATGACTAGCAACAAAACTCAATACCACCGGCATTGATATTTCAGGGCGGATTCCACGTGCTTCAATAAGTGCTACAGAAAATGGACCAGGATCAACAGATACCCAATGAATGGCTTTAGTAGACTCAATTTTTGCAGCTGCTTGTGCTATTTGAATTATGTGCTCGTTACTTTCGGCATCACAAATTATAACTTCGGCATTCGTGGACGACATCCTTGAAGATAGTTCTTCAACGCTGCTAGTCACTGCTTCAAGTGGAATTACATCAATAGATAATTCTGTTTGAGGAGTTAGTATTTCAATTAGGTTTGAAGATTCCAGGGATTGCTTTTCATCTGTATTTACGTTTGATTCGCTTATTGGAATTCCATGGACGAAATGAATTGCATTCTTGGTAGTTCGTCCTGCATCAGGAAATGCTGCTACGACTAAGAATTTAAATACCTGTTCAGGGAAGCGTTTATTTAGAAACTCCTTAATTCCGTCAAGCTCTGCTCCAATATTGCCCCGGAATGTTGAATCTATTCGCTTACTAATAATGGGATCAGTTGCAAGTGATTGCAAAGCCTTGGATACTTTTGAACGGGCCGTAACTTCGCTATCCAAGCGAGAATTGGTGTTAAAAACTAGAACTTCAGCAGTGGCTGCAAGGTGGGAATCCTGGATCTCGCCCAATATGCTCAGAGTGGGAAACCCAGCCTGCGCAAATAGCGCACCGGCAGCATTACATCCGGTGAGGTCATCGCCAACGACAAGAATTTTCATTAGCTCCTCATGACTAACTAGTAGGTAAGAGTTGCGCGCTTAATTGCGCGTTGTGCGCATAATAAACCTCCCTGGACCCTAGTTGTCAACAAAAGCCACTCTAGTTTTCAAATTTCATGCGGGGGAGTCATTTCTGAATGGACGGGTTTACAAATCCAGTCGGCATAAGTGTGGGAAAATTGCGCATTTCGTGCAACAATTTGTCACTATCCAAATTGAGTTGAAAGGCAGGGGTCCAGATGCCACGACAACCTGGCAGGGCAACTCAATCTAGAAAAGAGGCGCTCATCCTGGCCGTTGCCGATCCCAATGTGACAGTGCACGACCTTTCAAAAAGGTACAAGGTTTCGCTATCAACCATTCGTCGAGATTTAGCGGCGTTAGAGGAGTCAGGCGAAGTAGTCCGAACCTACGGCGGCGCCCTGCGGGGCAGCCGAACCGAACCGACGTGGCACGCCAAGGAATTAACCAATCAGTTAGACAAAGATTTGATGGCCCAAGTTGCTGCTTCTAGAGTTCAGCCGAGCGACGTAGTCCTCATGGATGCAGGAACATCTGTTGCGCGGGTTGCGCACTTAATCAGTTTCATGCGCGATATAACCATTATTACCAATGGTTTATCGACGATATTGGAACTTGCAGATTCAAAAGTGGATTTACAAATTTTGCCAGGAAGACTCCGACGACCCAATGAAGCGATTCTGGGGGCTGCCACTGACAACGCAGTCAGGAACCTAACGCCGGATATCGCTTTCCTTGGCGCGGACTTCATTGATCCCATTAGAGGAATCAATTGCCCAGACATTGAACAGGCTGCGCTAAAGAAAGCTATGGCTGAATGCGCTCGCAATACATGGGTGCTTGCCGACGCATCGAAATTTGCG
>CAIMSI010000069.1 GCA_903844115.1 uncultured Actinomycetes bacterium | reverse complement strand
GCGCTGCAGTCCAGGCCGCATCGTCGCCCGAATAATCCTTACGCTCAATTATTTTAGTTCCAGCCAAAATCTGCGCTGCGAAAGCTACAGAATTTTCAAGGAAATCAGATGGAGTGAAAACTGCGTCAGCAACTCCGAGTGTGAGGGCATCCTTAGATTTCAACATCGTGTTGTTGTTCAAGGCATTGAGCATGATTACTTGAACTGCGTTGGCTGGGCCAATAAGTTTAGGGAGAATCGTTGCTCCGCCCCACCCAGGCACCAAACCAAGAAACACTTCCGGTAGGCCAATGAGCGCGGTTGAAGCCAATGTCCGGTACTGAGAATGGAGTCCAACTTCGAGCCCGCCTCCGAGAGCTAAACCATTAATGAATGCAAAAGTAGGTTTCTTACTCTCTCCCAAACGGCGGAATACATCATGGCCTAACTTGCCGATCGCAAGGGCTTGTTCACGATTTTCCAACATCGAAAGCGCGGATAAATCTGCGCCAGCTGCGAAAATAAAAGGCTTTCCAGTTATGGCAATCGCAGAGGCTGAACTAGCCTGCGCAGCGGTTATTGCCTCATTCAACTTTTCTAGTGAAGTCGCTCCGAATGTATTTGGACGTGTGTGATCCATGCCGTTATCAAGAGTGATGAGTGCGAGCGTTCCAGGGAATCCAAATGGCGCGAGGTCTACTTCGCGAAGGAGGGCTTGTGTGATGACTTCATCAGGATTGGTGATGTTAACCATCAGCGTGCACCGGCTTTAGATTCAAAATGAGGATTTTCCCAAATGACAGTGCCGCCCATACCTAGACCGATACACATCGTCGTAATCCCATATTGGACTTCGTGATGTTTCTCAAATCCACGAGCAAGATTGAGCATTAAGCGAATGCCTGATGAGGCGAGTGGGTGCCCAACTGCAATTGCGCCACCGTGAATGTTGACACGCGGATCATCATCTTTCATTCCGAAATGATCAAGAAATGAAAGAACTTGCACGGCGAACGCTTCATTAATTTCGAAGAGACCGATATCTTCAATTTTTAATCCAGCTTTTTCTAGGGCTTTTATTGTGCTCGGCACAGGTCCGTAACCCATTATTTCTGGCTCTACTCCGGCAAAGGCAAAAGAGACCATCTTTGCCTTGATTGGGAGTCCCAACTCTTTAGCCTTGCCAGCACTTGCAATAATTGCAGCTGTCGCACCGTCATTAATTCCAGATGAATTTCCAGCAGTTACTCGTCCTGCAGGACGAAAGGGAGTTTTTAGCGTCGATAGACCTTCCATGGTTGTTGTCGGGCGTGGTGGTTCATCAACAGTTGCAATACCAAAACCTAATTCAACGTTTCGAACAGCGACAGGGATTAAATCTTTTTGAATCTCACCATTTGCATAAGCCGCTGCAGTCTTTACCTGCGATGAGAGTGCGTATCTATCGGCGCGTTCTTTTGTGAGTTGAGGAAATTTGTCATGCAGCCTTTCAGCGGTGGAGCCCATAGCAAGAGCATCTTGATCAACAATTTTTTCGGCAAGGTATCGAGGATTGGGATCCATTCCTTCACCAATTGGATGATTGCCCATATGTTCTACTCCGCCAGCTATTGCGATGTCATAAGAACCCGATGCAATTGCGCCGGCCAAAGTTGTTACCGATGTCATTGCGCCAGCACACCAACGATCGATGGAATATCCAGGAACGGTGTTAGGAATTCCGGCCAATAGAGAGGCGCTGCGTCCAATATTCATACCTTGGTCACCAGCTTGTGTGGCAGCGGCAATCGCTACATCATCAATCATTGCCGGGGAAAGTTGGGGATTGCGTTCTAGAAGGCCCCGTAACACTCGGACCATGATGTCATCAGCGCGCGTGTTTACATAAAGTCCGCCTGATTTACCAAATGGTGAGCGAACTGCATCAACTAATACAGGTTGGCTATCTCCAAGAGATTGCATGTGCGAACGAGACATTCCAGCACCTTCCAAGTGAGTGTGCTAGAAGGTTACTCGTCAGTAATGAAAAAAGAAAGTCACTTTCTGGCTCAGAAAGCGATGTTTTACTTGGAGACAGGAGTTTTCAGAGCGCCAGTTCGAAGCGCGAAGGTGAATGGCTTTAACGTGAAGAATAAGTACGCAATTACTAAAGTCCAATTAATCCAAGCTCCAGCTGGGATGAGTCCAAAAGATTGGAAATCAAGTAGACCCTTATGGAGCACGCTACTTGCAACAATGATCAGTGCGATGCCGCTGTAGGTGAAAAACTTGTTTAAGTTAAGACGTACAGATCTTTTATAAACCAAAATTCCCAATGTGACAGAGGTTGCTAACCCCGCCAGTAATCCAATCGTTGGGCCGGCATTAGACCCGACAGTTTTGAAACTGGCATAAAGGAAAAGTGAGGTCTCAAGACCTTCGCGCGCAACACTCAAAAAAGCAGTTGAAATCAAGCCAAAAGTGCCTAGTGCTACTGCTTGATCCATTTTGGAATGCAATTCTTTGCTTATATTGCGAGCAGTTTTTTTCATCCAGAAAACCATCCACGTAACAAGAGTGACGGCGCCGATTGAAGTTACACCAGCAAATACTTCTTCACCCGAATGAGAAAGTTCGTGGGAAGTAAATGAGAGGAATGCGCCAAAGCCAAGGCTGAGGGCAATCGCTAAAAATACGCCGGTCCAAATCGAAGGAAGGGCCTTGCGACGGCCGGTTTTGGCAACATAGGCCAAGAGAATCCCAACGATGAGCGAGGCTTCTAAGCCTTCACGTATGGCGATAAGGAATGTGTTGAGCACGAGCTGAGCCTAAGACACGAACTCTGAATTACGCAACTTTTCTGTTGCGTTATTCGTCACTCCATTTCAGCGGGGGATTCAGCTGGGGATTCCTCCGGTACGGGGGCTTCAGGTATGACCAGCGGCTCAATAGCCCGCAGCGGCTCAATAAGCAGCTCTGTGAGCGCCTCTACCTGCCATGGGCGCGCCGAGGATTCCAACAAAGCTTCCTGAATGTATTGCGCCAGGTCGATGCCCGCTGGTGGGTTTGGCCAAACCAATTTGCGCACAGCCTCAGGGGAGATGAGATTTTCTGCAGACATATTCAATTCGGTAGCAGCAGCGATGACGGCCGCGCGCGCGTGTGTTAAACGGGCATAACCCAGTGGATTGCGATCCTTCCACAATTTAGGCGGCGGCAAGGATGTCGACGGAGTACGTAGTTCTGGAAGTTCATCCGGTTGTAGAGCAAGTGCGGCGCGTACTAGTTCAAACCAATCCGTTAAAGGCAGGTTTTGCAAGCGCGAGCGCTTTGTCAACATGCGACGCATCTCTTCAAGTGTTGTGGGTTTTCCCAGGGCAGTTACTACTAGTGCCTCGTCATTAAATACCCGGCCCGGTGCGATATCAATTTTTGCGGCGTATTCATCTCTCGCGTACCAGAGCGTTTTAATGATGGCAAGAACTCTGCGGTCTCGTACTTTGTGCATACCCGATGTGCGCCGCCATGGATCTTTGCGTGGGGGTTTCTCCACCCCAGGTGCGTAATTTGCAAGGATGTGAGCAAAGTCTTCTTGCGCCCATTTCAATTTCTTTGTCTCAACAAGGAGTTCATAAACTTTATCCCTCAAGTCAACGAGAACATCCACATCTAGCGCTGCATACGTGAGCCATTCGGGATTGAGGGGACGCTTGGACCAATCAACTGCGCTGTGTTCTTTTGCAAGTGAAATATTGAGAAGTGATTCCGCAAGTGGGCCTAATCCCACTCGCGGGGAACCTGCGATACGAGCACCTAATTCAGTGTCGAACAGAATTTTTGGATAGAGTCCCAGTTCAGTCAGACACGGCAAATCTTGTGTGCTTGCGTGAATAATCCATTCCTCAGCAGAGAATTTTTCACCAAGCTCTTTCCATAGCGCCGCAGAATTTGCAGTAATGGGATCCACCAGGTGAAGGCCTCCACCTCGGCGAAAGATTTGTATTAAATATGCGCGTTGACTGTATTTGTATCCCGAAGCGCGTTCGGCATCTATTGCAATGGGGCCATGGCCCTTGTCTAGGCTTGCTATAACTTCGGATAAACCCTCATTTGTTGTGACGAGTTCGGGTAATCCATTGCGTGGGAAAAGAAGTGGCTCTGCTGTGCTTTCGGTTATTTCGAGTTCTACAGCTTCTTCAACAATTTCTTCAGACATAAAAAATATTATTTAACGTCTGTTCGGAGTGAGTTGAGTGACTCCCTCTGGAATTGGCTCGAGCGCTGCAGAAAGTTCAAGTAGATCAAGCCAGGCACGTACATGGTTTGCGATTCCATTCGCTGAAGTCGGTGTCCAAGAAGCACGGACTTCCATTTCGGAGTCATCATCGCGTCCTTCAAGCATCCCGTATGAAACTGATGCGACACGGGTCACCGTTCCACTCGGTGCAACGTAGTCGCAGTCATATTTCTTAAGGGCCTCTACCAACCAGCTCCAACCGACATCTGACAACATTGGGTCGGCAGCCATGGATTCATCGATTGCAGCTCTAGTGAATGTAACGCAGCGAAATTCTCCAGACCATCCCTCTTGTCCTTTTGGATCATGGAGTAAAACAAATCGACCAGTTGCCGCATCTTCCAATACGTCAGCTGTCAGGGCGAGAGAAAAAGGCGCTAATTTTTGTGGCGCAGGAACTTCATCTAGAACTATTTCGGCGCGCGGAACAATCGCGCGGATTTCTGCGACTATCTGCTCGAATGATATTTGGGGTAGGCCCACGCGTAAATAATAAATTGCGCGCGGGGATAAATGGCTTAGGCGCGAGTGCAAGAGAGGATAACCTTTCTCTCATGAGTGCTCTTCTCGCGTTATGTTCCAGCTTGCTCTTTGGTACCGGTGATTACATCGGAGGGCATCTGTCGAAAAAGCATAATGTCATGGCTGTTACCGGCGTTGTCCAAGTCGTTGGCTTTCTCACCGGAGCCTTCCTTCTTCTGGCAACAGGCACTTGGATATCGCCTTCACTTTCCTGGAGTGGATATTTCTTGCCAGGTGTTTGCGCAGGCATAATCGGATTTATTGGTCTGAACGCTTTTTTCGCCGGATTATCAACAGGGCGAATGGGCGTTGTTTCTCCAATCTCTTCGCTATCGGTGATGATCCCAGTTATTTATTCGTTGATTCATGGAGAGCGTCCCAGCGCTGGTGCAATTACCGGAATGGTTATTGCGATGCTTGGCGCATTCTTCGGAAGTGGACCAGAAATTCGGGGAGGATTAAGTCCAAAGCCCCTTATCTTCGCCGCAATTGCCGCCTTGTGTTTTGGAACTGCAGTAATTTTTTTAACTATTGGTGCTCAAGCAAACGTGCTGATGACCGCCACAACCATGCGAGCACCTAACATGTTCATACTCGCATTCCTGGCAATACGTTTTAAAACAACAGGTGGCTTCAGTAAGAAAAGTCTGGGATTTCTTCTTTTTGGAGGCATAGCTGATTTCATGGCAAATGTAACTTTAGGAGAAGCATCGACTATGGGACTTGTATCGGCTTCCGTTGTTCTTGCTTCGCTCTATCCAGTTGTGACATCAGTACTTGCATTTAGGTTTTCTCATGAACGTCTGCACAAAGTTCAGTACTTTGGAATCATCTGCGCAGTTGCTGGAGTTTCACTTATTTCAATGGGGTAAAAGTAATGAATTCTTCATTACCCACGACTTCACGAAAAATTTCTTTATAGCCGTCAGTTATTTCAATTAAGTTGATGCAATTCTCGCCCGTTGTATTTTTTGTGAGTGTGACATGCAGTTCATCAATTAATTTCTCGTTGAGAGCATGGGTCACTATTGCCGGTCCCGCCTCGATAAGTACAACCCCGCGTAAGGTTGCGAGCACTTCTCGAATCGGCCCATTGAATTTGCTGGCTCGGGGATTGGGAGCAACCTCTTGCGGAAGTTCCCCGCGAGTGAGCACAATCAAAGGAACTGGAGTTTTGAGATACGGCTCCTTTCGCGCGGTGTTGCCGCCTATTACGATGTAGTCGGCGCTGGTACGAAGAGCGTGAAATCGAATTCGATCCTCTGGTGAGCTCAATCCAGCCGAACTTCCATTGAGCGTGGTGCAACCGTCGGCGCCAACCACCATATTGGCTATCACGCGTATTTCAGTTGGGTCAGTTCGGTCAGTTTGGTCAGTCACCTGTTTGGGCATGGGCCAACGCTACCTACTCGACCTCTCTGCCCCGGCCACTGTCAGTGCTTTCCTCTACCTTTTTCATATGATAATTAACTGCTCCTCATGCACGATGCGCGATATCGCTTGCGGTGATTGCGTTGTTTCCTTCATGCTCGACACTCCACCTGCCGAGCTGCTTACCCCTACGGTAAATGCCATATCTGTTCTTGCTGAGAAAGGGTTGGTACCTCCGCTGCGCTTCACAAGCTGATTCACAGCTATTACCAACGTAATTTTTACGCGTAAGTTTGGTTCACCCACGCTCACGCGGTTACCCTTTCCCGATGAAGTCGCGCAGAGTTGCAGATAGCCGTATTGGCGCGCGCATCAGAGTCTGCCTTGCTCTCACTTCCACTTTAATTCTTCTCAATCCGACGCCAGCCCATGCGGCTTCGACTTTGGCGCAGGTACAAGCGCAAGTAAGAGCTTTGCAAGAAGACGCAGCAGCGGCAGCTGAACAAGCCCAACAAGCACAAGTTGAATTTAACAAATTGAGCAAACAATTGGCTTCAGTCCAACAACAAGCTGCTCAACAATCTGGCAATCTCGATAGCTTAAAGAAAACCCTAGGCGCTATTGCTGCTGATCAATACAAATCTGGTGGCATGAGCCAGAGCATGGAATTGTTATTTTCATCCGATCCGAAACTTTACCTTGCGGCGGCAGGATCTTTGGAGTCAATAACCAAAAAGAAGAGCCTTCAACTTCGCAAGTATGCCGTTGCGAAACAGCGACTTACCGCCACCTCACTCACGGTAAATGACAAGATTTCATTGGCTGCAAAAGCAAAAGCTCGTTACGTAGCCCAACTTGCCTCAGCAAATGCGAAATTGCAGCAAGCACAAACAATCTTAGATAAATTATCGAAAGCAGAGCGCGAACGGTTGGCAGCACTCGTCAATGGGCAAGAGGATGCAGACCAGAAAGCATCAGCGGCTCTGGCGGCTAGCGCCAACTTGGGATCGGGCCGTGGAGCAAGTGCATTGCGCTTTGCAATTAAACAAATTGGTGATCGATACGTCTTTGGCGCGGCTGGTCCAACCCTTTGGGACTGTTCGGGGCTAACAATGCGCGCATTCGGCGCAGCTGGCGTTTCACTTCCGCACTCAGCTGCATCACAAATGAGCCGCGGTAAGAAGATTAGTTTTGCAAGCCTTAAGCCTGGGGATCTTGTTTTCTTCAATCACGGCGGCAATAGCTATGTCTCACATGTCGGAATTTATCTTGGCGGCGGGCGTATGGTTCATGCCCCACATACTGGTGCACGCGTGAAAGTCACAGATTTTGGAACATCATTTGGCCGTTTGAGATTTGCTGGTGGTCGACGTATCTAACGTGCGCAAGATCTTGCTTGTTACAAACGATCTTGGTCCGCATGCTGGTGGAATTGAGTCATTCATCCTTGGCCTATTAGGTGAGATGAACGGAAATGAGATTGTTATTTATACCTCCTCGCAAAAAGGAGATCGGGAATTCGATGCGACACTGGCTGCAAAATATGGCGTTCTTGTCATTCGAGACCCCGCCAGAGTCTTGCTACCAACTTCTCGAGTGAATAGATCAGTTTCTGCGGTAATGCAAAAATACCATTCAGAGTACATATGGTTTGGTGCGGCCGCTCCTTTGGGATGGATGGCGGGGCATCTACGGCGCAAAGGTGCGCGACGGATTGTGACACTGACTCATGGCCATGAAGTGTGGTGGTCAAAAGTTTGGCCATTTTCTTTGATTCTACGTGCAATCGCGAAGCAGATGGATGGCATTGGATATTTAGGAGAATTTACGCAAAAAGCAATGCGTAGAGCGGTAGGTAATTCGGTGGACATGCAAAGAATTGCACCCGGAATTTCTATAGATCACTTTGTACCGGGAAAAAAGAATGCAGATCTTCTCAATAAATATAATTTGACGAATAAGTTAGTGATTGTTTGTGTCGCTCGCCTTGTTCATAGAAAAGGGCAGGATCGTCTTATTCAAGCCATGCCACAAATTCTTTCCCAAGTCTCCAACGCACATTTAATAATCGTTGGGGAAGGACCACGTAGAGCTCATTTAGACAAACTTGTGGCCGCGAATCAGATTGAGAACGCAGTAACTTTTGTTGGAAGAGTTTCCTACGATCAGCTCCCTTTGTATTTACAACTGGGAGATATTTTCGCAATGCCCTCACGATCTCGCTTTTTTGGTTTGGAAGTAGAAGGACTTGGGATTGTTTACCTTGAAGCCAGTGCGAGTGGATTACCAGTAAT
>CAIMSI010000068.1 GCA_903844115.1 uncultured Actinomycetes bacterium | reverse complement strand
GAGATATCTAGACAAGCCACGGCACGTTGAAACACAAGTCTTAGTAGATTCTCATGGAAACGCCGTCGTTGTTAGCACGCGCGATTGCTCATTGCAGCGTCGACATCAGAAACTTGTCGAAGAAGCCCCTGCGCCTTTTCTTACTGCACCGCAAGAAGAACAGCTTTACACATCTTCAAAGGCAATCATGAAAGCTGCTGGCTACGTTGGAGCAGGAACGTGTGAATTCCTTATTGGCGCTGATGGGACAATTTCTTTTCTCGAAGTAAATACCCGCCTACAAGTGGAGCATCCAGTCAGCGAAGAAGTGACTGGAATCGACCTAGTCCGTATGCAATTTCGAATTGCTTCGGGAGAAGCGATTAGCCCTATTGATCCTGTAATCCGAGGGCACAGTATTGAATTTCGGATCAACGGTGAAGATCCAGGTAATGGGTTTCTGCCGTCACTTGGAACAATCACCACGTGGGAAGTTCCATATGGTCCTGGCGTTCGAATAGATGCCGGATTTGACCACGGTCATATCGTGGGATCACATTTCGATTCACTTCTTGCAAAATTAATTGTTACAGGTTCTACTCGTGAAGAAGCAATAGAACGTGCCCGCCGAGCGCTTAGTGAATTTGAAATTGGTGGTCTTGCAACCGCCCTTCCATTTCATCGCGCAATCGTAAATGACCCCAATTTCACTGAGGATTTCAAGGTTTACACAAGTTACATTGAAAAGGAATTTAAAAACACAATTCCTGCTTTTAACTACAAACAAGGTGTCGCTGAATCCAAATCAGCAGAACAGAAGGTAGTGGCTGAAATCAATGGTCATCGCTTTGAAGTAATCCTGCATACTCAAGAGCAGGCTCAAAAGCGTCGCAAAATTAAGAGCAACGTCCTTGGTAAAACTTCTGGAAACAGCGTTGATAGTCCAATGCAGGGAACAGTCGTAAAAGTCCTAAAAGCTAACGGTGACCGCGTGGTACCCGGGGATCTAATTATTGTTTTGGAAGCAATGAAGATGGAGCAGCCACTCATCGCTCATAAGGAGGGAATCGTTGCCAAGCTCAGTATCGCTGTGGGCCAAACGGTTGCAAGCGGCCAGAACCTCTGTGTGATTGAAGACGCTCCCTAATTCATTGAAATGAACGAATCTGCAGTAAATTGCTCGCATGAGTGATCTTTATACAGACCCAATCGGAACTGCTGAACTTGCTGCAAAAAAACTTTCGGCTTTAACTGGTAAGCCACAGCATCACGTAGCTCTTGTTATGGGTTCGGGCTGGATTGATGCAGCCGACAACCTCGGTAGGCCAACTCACGAATTTGAAACTACAGACTTGCCGGGATTTCTGCCTCCAACCGTAGTTGGACATGGCGGAAAGATTCGTTCCTATGATTTACAAGGTCCCAACGGAACTGTCAGCGCACTTGTATTTCTCGGTCGTACACACCTATACGAAGGAAAAGGAATCGAACCGGTTGTTCACGGCGTGCGCACTGCAGTAAAGGCAGGTTGCAAAGTTGTAGTACTAACAAATGCTTGTGGTGGAATAAACCGTGACTACAAGGTGGGTCAACCAGTCTTGATACGTGATCACATTTCTCTTACAGGAGTAAGCCCGCTTATTGGTGGAAACTTTGTTGATCTCACGGATTGTTATAGCAAGAGGCTGCGAGCAATTGTAAAGAGTGAAGATCCATCACTTGCTGAAGGCGTTTATGCACATTGGCGTGGACCTTCCTATGAAACTCCAGCTGAGATCAACATGATTCGAACAATGGGAGCTGACTTAGTAGGAATGTCTACAGTTCCTGAAGCTGTAGCTGCCCACGCACTCGGTGCTGAAATCCTCGGCATTTCTCTAGTAACAAATGCGGCAGCCGGCATAACTGGAGAAAAATTGAGTCATGAAGAAGTGATGGCAGCAGGTAAAGCATCTGCAGGGCGAATCGGTGGATTGCTTGCGAAGGTTCTTCCTCAGCTATGACCCTTGCAAGCTCACTCGTATCGGAAGTCAAAGAATGGATTGCTCTTGATCCAGATCCACGTACCGCTGAGCAATTACGAAAATGGCTTGAGGAAGAAAATGAAATTGAGTTAAGGAAATCATTCTCTGGGTTTCTGCAATTTGGCACAGCAGGTTTGCGCGGACCCGTAGGCCCAGGTCCATCGTGCATGAATCGCGCGGTAGTCCAGCGAACTAGCGCAGGGATAGCTTCATATATGAAAAAGCGTGGACTGACTACCATTGTGATTGGTAGAGATGCACGCCACGGTTCTGAAGATTTCACAGAAGAATCTGCGCAAATATTTACAGGTGCTGGAATGAAAGTGTGGGTTCTACCTCGCCCGCTACCAACTCCAGTATTGGCATTTGCGGTCAATGAACTACGGGCTGATGTTGGCGTAATGGTCACCGCTAGCCATAACCCACGTCAAGATAATGGTTACAAGGTATACCTGGGCGGCACTGTAGATAACTTGCGTTATGCAGGATCACAAATAGTTCCCCCAGCGGACATCGAAATAGCCAAGGAAATCGCCTTGATAAATTCAACTCAACCAAAAGGAACAGGTTGGAATATTTTAAATGATGATGTCTTTACGGAATATGTAAAAACAACATCTGCCCTTGCCAGAATCAGGGGCGATATAAAACTCGTGTACAGCGCAATGCACGGCGTTGGAACCGAGACATTTTTAGCGACATTTAAAGCCGCGGGATTTTCAGATCCAATTCTTGTTTCAGAACAAGCACAACCAGATCCTGATTTTCCGACAGTAATGTTTCCGAATCCTGAAGAGCCTGGCGCCATTGACCTCTCACTTAAATTAGCAGCGGAAGTTAACGCCGACATAGTGATTGCAAATGATCCAGATGCTGATCGATGCGCCGTCGCAATTCATGATCCCGATAAAGGTTGGCACATGCTGCGCGGAGATGAAGTAGGGGCAATCCTTGCTCACTACATTGCCACGACCATGAAGGAAAGTTGCGCCGGAAAATCCTTCGCCAATTCCATAGTTTCATCTTCTATTTTAGGAAAAATCGCTCGTGTCCATGGCATCGAATTCCACGAAACTCTTACTGGATTCAAATGGCTGGCAAAAGTTGAGAACTTGCGATTTGGCTATGAAGAGGCGCTTGGCTATGCCGTTGATGCACTTTCGGTAAATGATAAGGATGGAATATCGGCAGGGCTTTTAATTGCCCAATGTGCAGCAGAGTTGAAAAATCAGGGCCAAACGTTGGCTGGCTACCTTTCTGATATTTGGAAACGCTACGGCTATCACGGCACCGAACAGATTTCGATTCGAGTTAAAAATATAACCGACGTAGACGCCGTCCTAGCCCGAGTGAGAGCAAACCATCCCAAGGCGCTAGCTGGAAAAATGATTACAAAATTTGAGGATTTATCCCTGCCAAATGGAAAATTGCCACCGACTAACGCAATAACCATGTGGTTTGGTGAGAGTACCCGAGTCATAATTCGTCCCAGTGGTACCGAAGCCAAATTAAAGTGCTACATAGAGGTTTCAAACACAGGTGGTAGCCCAGATGATATTCGGGAAGTAAATGAATTAGTTGAACTTTTAAAAATCGAACTCCTAGAAATTCTTACAGTTTAATCTTCCCGGATTTAATGAGGGCTTCGGCTTTGAGAACTGCTGGAATGTACTTGCTACCAAGTGATGGAATAAGAAAATCTATTCCTCCATTATTGAGTGAATATTCTCTCCCGAAAATACTATTGGTTGGATCTAGCGCATCAGAAAAGGACCGTACCAAGACGCCATATGAAATCAAATCGTAAGTCGCTGTATCTACTCGTTTTTGAACCGCACCAAGAAGCACAGATCTAGCCTTTGTTGTCTTAAGAAAAAATTGGTCAGGAATGACGCCGATATAACGAACTGGTTTCTTCACGGTTGAGACAGCAACAACGGCATCTAAGACGTCTGAACTTTGGTTCCAGGTTGAGTAAAAAACATCAGCTCCTCGTCTAGCCATATCTGTTGCATCCGTGGATGGACTCATTCCCCAATTTTGTGCAAGAACCATGATTTTTGGT
>CAIMSI010000067.1 GCA_903844115.1 uncultured Actinomycetes bacterium | reverse complement strand
TGGTCAATTATTCCTAGTGACATCAAATCTGGAAATTGGTCTGAGAATGAGGACACGCCTCTGCTCGGAATGATTGGGTCACCTGAATGGTTGCACGATTTGCAAATTATCGCCGGGGAGGGGATCGACGCAGTCGTCGCTGCTCACGGCATTGAAGGCACTGGCGGACTGATGGACCTCGACCACGAACGCGTTTCACAAGTAATGACGGTTAACTTTGCATCTGTACAAGTGCTTTTTCAATCTACGCAAGAATTACTTGAACTCAAAGCTGGAGTATTCGTAGGAATTTCATCGCAGGCTGGAGTTCAAGGAGAACCTGCTGCTGCAGCCTACTGCGCATCGAAATTTGGCGTAAAGGCGTATATGGATCGACTCCACGCAAATTCAAAGGGAAAAATTCGTTTCCGTACGTTATGCCCTGGTGCAACAGAGACCCCATTGCTGAAAAAAGCATTTGAGGGAATCGCAGCAGCAGAAGGTCTGCAGTATGCAGATATTTTAGAACGTCGATCGATAGCTGTTCCAGTCGGTCGATTGGGTAAACCTTCAGACATCGGTTCCGCTGCACTTTGGTTGGCCGAACTCCAAACACGCGCACTCCTAGTTGCGCTAATTTCTGGAGGCGAAATACTTCGCTGAAGAGTAAATGGCTAAAATTGACTCGTACTAATTAAAAGCTTAGCGAGTCAGTTTTAGTTTAATTCATATCGTTGTAACAGCCGCTGAATTGCTTACCCAAAAGCATTTGGGTAAATGTGTGAGTGCATCAATCTGGTGCGCTTGAAGGGATTCGAACCCCTAACCTTCTGATCCGTAGTCAGATGCTCTATCCGTTGAGCTACAAGCGCAGGTGCGTAATAGTACTGGCTTGCTAAGCCTTGCCCAAACCTAGCAATTTCTCGCGTGAAACTTCCTTTAAACGTGGCTTTCCAAGAGCTTCCCCGGCTGCGATTTCTTTGGCGTTAATACGCTGCCATATTTCTTGATTAATAATGAAATGGTCCGCGGGAAGGAACTCTTCGATTCCCTTTGAATTTTTTGGGGTTTTCAAATCTTCAATTAAAAGTCTTACTACATCTGCCGCATCGCTTTTATTGGTGCCAATAACGCCGGATGGACCACGCTTTGCCCATCCCACAACGTACATATTGCCTTCTACGCGGCCGTCAACGTTCTTGATCTTGCCTTTGTCTTCTGGGACCCCGGCAAGTGGCTCTGCGGTGTAGCCGATGGCGCTTATAACCAATGAGCAACTAATGGTGTGGGTTTCACCTGTATCTACAATTTTATCTCCGTCTACCCGGTTTATGGAAAAAGTAATTCCTTCAACTCGATCTTTGCCGACAATCTCTTTAGGAGCCAAGAGGAACTGTAGGTGTAATGAGCGATCTCGCCCGGCAAGCGGATGTTCCGCAATTAATCTCATCGCCTCTAAATTATTGCGAGTTTCTTTTTCAATCTCGCCCTTCGCACCTGCTCTTGTGAGAGCTTGTGTGACTTCGTCACCACTCAAATGCACATCTGTATGTTCTAGTTTTGGAAGATCGCGAAGCTCTGGTGCTGTGAATGCAGCATGTTCGGCGCCACGACGTCCCGCGATATGAACCTCGCGGATAGAACTTGCATGAAAGGCAGCGAGCGCATGCGTAGCGGTATCTGTTGGATCTAGTTCTTCAGGATTGATTGCCAATATTCTGGCGCAATCCATTGCAACGTTACCGGCACCGATTACAACGGCGACTTTGCCATCGAGTGGAACATCTACATTTACAAAATCAGGATGTCCGTTATACCAAGGGACAAATTCGGCAGCAGAAAGACTTCCGCGCAATTCTTCTCCTGGAATGCCGAGTTTGCGGCCTAACCCAGAACCCGTTGCGAGAATAACTGCGTCATAACGATCGCGTAATTGTTCAATAGTTATGTCTTTGCCGAGTTCGATATTGCCAAGTAGACGGAATCCTGGTTCTGCGGCAACCTTTTCAAATACCTTGGCTACTGTCTTAATTTTTGGATGGTCTGGTGCAACACCGGAGCGAACCAAGCCCCATGGTGTTGGGAGGCGTTCAATCATGTCTATTTCAAAAGTGAGTTCATCTCTTTGAGAATTTTGGAGAGCTTGCGCAGCAAAGTATCCAGCGGGGCCAGCGCCGACGATTGCTACTTTGTATGTTGAGCTCATGTGTTAATTCTAGGCTCTTAGCAATTTGTCATGTGCCCGTAATTGGAGATTTTAGGGCTAGGTGGAACTGCGCCCCCATGCCTTTAACGCTACGAAGGAGCGTTTTGACGACCGCTCACTCGTGAAAATAGTCCCGCTCCGACGAGAATCAGTAAACCCGGTAGCCACTCTTGCCATGCGATTGATAAACCTAAGAATCCAATCGCCGAAATAATCTCTTGAATAAGAATTGCTCCAAGTAGCGCGCCGATATATGAGCCTCGACCACCAAAAATGCTTGCACCGCCCAATACAACCGCCGTCACACCTGTAAGGGTGTATTCAGCCCCTACTCCGGCTTGGCCAATACCTACAAGCCCGGTCAGTGTTATTCCAGCCAGGACTGCAAATAGTGAAGAAATGATATGTGCGCAGATAATTACACCTGTCGGGCGCGCGCCGAACCTAACAGCTTTAACTTCTGAAGATCCCACCGCACGCAATTCCACACCAGGACGGGTTTTACGAAGCAAATATTCAAAAATTAGAGCAAGTCCAAGAGCTATCAGAAACGTGACCGGAAGAAAACTGAACTTTGCCCTGAGGAGTTTCATCGTCCACGGATTTACATATCCCGCAGGTGTGGGTCTAAGTATTAGAGCTACGCCTTGCAAGAAAATATAAATTACTAGGGTAGAAATCATGGCGGGCAACTTCACTACTCTTACGCCAAGCGCATTCATGGTTCCTATCAAAGCTCCAGCAAGTAAACAGAGAATAAGGCTGATTAAGATTCCCGAAACGGCGTGTTTACTTGATGCAAAAAATGAAGTTATCACAACAGTTAACCCAATTAATGGTCCGACGGATAAATCGATGCTTCCCGCAATCAAAACAGTCAATTGGCCCAAAGCTGCAAAAATCAAAATTGCTGCAAGAGAAAGTAAGCCATTCATACTTCTACTACTCAGAAAAAATGAATTTCGTTGATTTGTAATAAGTGCCAACACAATAATGAGCCCAGTCAATATCCAACTCGGTACATAATCACTTTTAAGGATTTTGGCCAAAGCAAACCGTGAGCCACTCTTTACGCTCTCCTCAGATTTGACCGCTGTAGAAGTGATTGCAGCTCCGATAATCTCGAGTTCTGTCAGATCGTCTCCCGTCAAGTCCTGAACAACTTGTCCGCGCGAGAATACGAGCACGCGGTCGCATAATCCCGCTAGTTCTGCCGCGTCCGTCGACAATACGACTGCAGCGTGGTCTAAATCCACAAATTCTCTAATGAGGCCGTAAATTTCAGCTCTAGCGCCTACGTCTACACCGCGAGTAGGTTCATCAGCAATCAATACTTTTGGATCTGCAGCAAGCGAACGTGCGAATAGTAACTTCTGTTGATTTCCGCCAGAAAGATTTTCTACTTTACTTTCGATATTAGGG
>CAIMSI010000066.1 GCA_903844115.1 uncultured Actinomycetes bacterium | reverse complement strand
TTTTGATGGTGAGTGGGTAAATAATTGGGACTTTTAATCCGTGGGTCGTCGGTTCGATCCCGACGGGGCCCACCAGAAATATGATCACCTGTGCTACCTGAGCGTGAAGCAACCTAAATCTGATACGGAACAGTCTTCTTGGCTTATGAATTCCCCGGCCACGTGACAGATTCGATGGGCTTTCAGATTCTTACAGAAGCATTAGTTGCTGATGCGGGCTATGAACCAGACCGACCGGCCAAAATACTTACAATTAAGTAATTTCTCTATCGAAAAAAAAGGAATAAGGTCTAAGTTGTCTTTATGAAGTTCGGTCAGAAACCTCACAAGGTCGTTCGGGTTATTCTGCTTACATTTTTTCTTTCGTTTATAGAGCCCGTTGCATCTCAGGGATTTTTTATCGAGGGCACTTCGGCGACGAAAGTCGCTCCGAGGATCTCAGTGACACGGACGACAACTTCGCTTCAGATTAAGTTACCTACATCTACTAAAGGCAACACCTACATTGTTGAGTTGCTAGATTCCACAGGTAAGGTAATTTCTAAAACTTCGAAATTAGCGCCAGGCAAGATATCAACCTTGAAGTTGGCGGCCAAGATTAAGGTCGCATCAATCCGTTATACGTTGGTTAACTCTAAGAATATCGTCATCCAAAAGACTTTAATAATTGCTGCATTATTACCAACTCTAAATAAGCCAGCCACCTTGGTCCCTATTATAAAAATAAGTCCAAGCCCAACGTCAGTAGCAACCCCGTCACCTTCTGCTTCAACTGCTCCTTCGTCGACTCCCTCTGTGTCACCTACAACCACACCGTCTCCGACCCCATCTCCTTCTGCTTCAACTGCTCCTTCGTCGACTCCCTCTGTGTCACCTACAACCACACCGTCTCCGACCCCATCTCCTTCTACAACAGCCACATCTCCTCCAGTCTCAGGTGGTGGTGGAGCCTCGTCCCCGACGGCGCAATCAGTCACTTTCACACAGCCAAGAAATATGGCACTTGGTGATTATTCAAATCAATTGCTTACTGTTTCCGCTTCGAGCGGTTTACCGGTTTCGCTTATAACAAACGATCCAACCACGTGTGAAATTAAACTTGGACTTGGCTATTATTTGGTTGCCCTGAAAGTCGGAACGTGCACTGTTACGGCCAGTCAAAGTGGAAATGCGAGTTACTCAGCCGCGACCCCTATTTCGGTTTCAATTTCTATTACTTCTGGTATCCCGGCGAATATAACTATTGGAAGTACCGATATTCATCCAGGTGGAACTACACGAATCATGGCCTCTGGCTATAAACCGGGTAGCCAATTGGTTATTCAAGTCCATTCGACTCCGATTGATTTAGAAACTCTCACCGTAAGTGAAACTGGAACTATTGATACAGAAGTGCAAATTCCTTCTGCACTTGATACTGGAATTCATGCGCTGGTTCTGAACGGTGTAAATGATTCAAATACAGCTGTGTCGCAAAATATTCCAATAAATGTTATTAATACGTCTGGAAAAACTGTTAATTTTACAGGCAAAGTCACAACAGTATCCGGAGTTGGGGTACCCGAACTATTTATTTCAGCAGCAACTCTTGATGGATCTGGCACTGCCATGGGTAGATCAGACTCAAACGGAAACTTCAATGTAGCCATTCCAACTGGAGTGGATCAAATCAAAATATATTGGATGGAGTGGAGTGACTCGCAAGCATATTCGAGAACCTTGCACATTCCAGATGCATGGACATATACAGTCGATGCCTACGACGTAACAACGGACCTCAATTGGAATTTACAATTACCAGACACGGTGACTGTTGGCGTTGCTGTCGCAGATCATGCGATTGCTGGATATGTATCTATGCAATCGACACCCTCCGGGACCGATTACGTTCCTGAACCTCTTTCAAGTTCATTCGAAATTGTACCTGGAGTTTCTGGAGAGTTGCGGCAGGGAACAGTAACTGGGAGGTATACCGATGTTGGTAATCCCGCGACTTTTGACATTTTTCCTGTTTCGAATTTTGCGAGCATCTTTGTAACAACATCTCTGTATTCGGGCAATGGGTACGGGTTTATGCCAGGAATCGCAAATCAGGATCTCAGAAGCGCGAAAACACTAACCATTCCATATAACTTTGTTCCACTAACCTTGAATGTAGATAGCGGTGGTAGAACAAGCAATGCAGGTCCGATTTCAATATTAGCCAACGACTCATCATTCTCCTCAAATGGTAAAAGCCAGTCAGGAACTTACCTGGTTCCGGCAAACGTTCCATTCAGATTTACTATGTTTGGCGCTGCGAGCAGATCTGGGGGCGCGATAGGGACACCAAACGGCCCGTTTCCTCCATCGTGGACATTAAAGTCAGACACGATCACGGTCACGAGCGCTACGACAATCAGTCTTGTATTGCCTCCTACGATTGACATTAATGTTAACGTTACAAACGCAGTCAATTCAGGAACTGGGCAATTTACAGTATCCGATGATTCAAACAAACCTATCTCAGTTGCATACACCGGCGGCACAGCGATACTTACTAATGGACCTGCCGAAAGCCAGCAAACTGGCGGAGATTTCTATTTGTTTGACACAAGCTCAAATTTGGAAACAGTAACTGTAACGACACGGGGTGAAGTCGTTATTGCTACAACTCCGCCGATTAATACAAGTTCTCAAGTGATTACTAAATTGCAACTTTCTGGAATACCAGCAACCACAACACAGTATGTTTCAACTGATTTATCCGTTAGTGGAAAATTTTATACTTGGGTTCGTTTAGCTGATGGAACGCATGTCCCATTTGGATGGGTCGTCCAGAATTCGACATCGGGTCAGTCTAGTTTTGGAGAAATTGATTCCACTGGTGCGGGACAAGGCGGGATTTATGGGCTCGGACTAGTTTCTGGAAATTATGACAAGGTCACGATGACTGGATATGCAGATAGTTCAAGTTCCCTCGGGTTACCGCCATATTGGTGGATGTTATCTAACCATTCAAATATGGACGACAACACCGATTTCAATTTTGTATTACCTGCCCCACAGAAGATTCGGATTCAGGTCGTAGATCGTTTTGGTCTCCCAATTTCAGGGGCGCAAATATCAGAAATACTTTCGCAAAATATCAACGAATCAATCACGGTAACCTCCGTTTCTGGAAGCAATACGGCCTATCTCTACAATGGTGGTTGTAATCCAGCCTTTGGATGTGCGCAACCTTGGGGACTATTTAGCCCTTCAGCTCGCGCGACAACTGGTGTAGATGGGTACGCCGCCATAATTAGGTTTAATACGGGTCCTATTGGCCAGTTGTACTTGAATCTTCCTGGTCAAGGTTCAAATCAACCACAAACTGGACTAATTATTAATGGTTCAGATTTAATTGGAAACGTTCTCCAAATTCCCGATAGGTTGTAAGTAAGCACAAAAAATTTTAGACCGGGACGTATTTCGTCGGTTCGATCCCGAATTGCTAGTTCAGCACATTCAGTTCTAAGCGTAAATTTATATTTAGTTATCTTCTCATCGCAGTATTCCATACTGGCTTTTGCCCCGCAAGACTTTGAAATGCATACCAAATGCATTCCAGCTGAGTTCAGCCCATTCGGTTATCTGGTCCAAAACTGCTAATCTGCGCTCAAGCGCTAGCAACTAGCGCATTGGGGCCTCTAGCTCAGTCGGTAGAGCAACGGACTTTTAATCCCCCGGCTCTGCCTTCGAAGGTTCAAATCCTTCACCCGCCACCAGTTAATTTCATTAAATATCTAAGGCCGCAGCATCATCTTGCGGCCGGCCGCTAGAAGCTCTCCCTCACTTAAATTCTCTAGATCAACTGTCTCTATACGACGTACTTTTTCTGCGAAGTGTGGATGTTGCTTTCGTAGGTATGCAACAAAATTTCCAACAGCACTTGCCTTACCTTTGCCTGCGCCAACAAGGAATAACTCATCGGCCTGCTGGACTAGAGCAAGAACGCGTTCGGCGAATGCTGCACTCATGAGAGATCGGTTGCGGCCATTAAAGAATTTATTGAGGATTGTTTGATATTCGGCATTTATATTCGGCTCATCAACAATTTCGGGTTTTGTATGGGGTTCCAATCCATGTGCCCATACGCGGGCATGGTTTTTGGAAATCGCTACAAATATTTTCTTGGTCATTTTTACCTCCACGAGGAGGTTATCCATCAAAGGCAGAATCTTCGAGAATTTAAGCGAGTGCTAATCCTTCAGAATCAAAGAAAGGTGTTGGCTCTCATGATTCTCCTTTTAGGACAAGCTGGACTAATATTTCACCATGACTTCACGCATAACACTTGCTAATTCAAACCTCTCTGTTTATCCGCTCTGCTTAGGCGGAAATGTTTTTGGTTGGTCTGCCAACGAAGCTGAATCCTTTGCCGTGCTCGACGCCTACTTTGCAGCTGGTGGTAACTTCATCGATACCGCTGATGTGTATTCTGAATGGAAGCCGGGCAACAAGGGCGGCGAGAGTGAAACCATTATTGGCAATTGGATGAAGGCGCGAAATAACCGGCACGAAATGGTTATTGCAACAAAAGTTTCTAAGATGTCTACTCGTCCTGGGTTATCGAGTGCAAATATCAAGGCAGCATTAGATGATTCATTGCGCCGCCTACAAACTGATCATATTGATCTTTATTATTCGCATGAAGATGATGAGAAAGTCTCGCTGGAGGAAACTCTCGGCGCTTACGGTGAAGTTATAGCGGCTGGAAAAGTCCACGTAATAGGTGCCTCTAATTATTCTGGAGATAGATTGCGTGAAGCAGCAGCAATAAGTAAGGCAAATAATTTGCCGTTATACGCTGTTGTGCAAAATCAATACAACGTGATGGATCGCCAACCATTTGAAAGCGACGTTGCTCCTGTCGTTAAAGAGTTGGGGATGACATCACTTCCTTATTACGGATTGGCGCGCGGTTTCTTAACCGGAAAATATCGCCCTGGAATCACTGTCGAATCAGCACGTGCAGCTGGCGCAGCTGACTATCAAAATGATCGCGGATGGGCGGTTTTGGCAAAGTTAGATGAGATTGCAAAAGAACTTAATTCTTCTTTATCTGCAGTGGCACTTGGTTGGTTGCGCGGCCACGGATCTCTACCGATTGCCAGTGCCCGCACCATTGAACAAGCCAAAGAAGTTTTTCCAATTGTCGATCTCAACGCCAATCAATTAGCAGCTCTGGATACTGCAAGCGCTTTGTAATATTTATAAGTATTAAGTGATTGCTTTAAGAACTTGTTCTCGTGTTGGTGCTCCAACGGCTCTTCCGACTTCGACTCCTTGGTTATTGAGTATCAAAGTTGTTGGTGTTGAGTTGATCTCGAGTTTGCGAACAAGTTCGAGATTGCTTTCCGCATCGATTTCAATATATTTCACATCTTCAAGGCCTTTGGTGATATCTCGAAGCAGTCCTCGGGTTGCCCGACATGGAGTGCAGAATGCAGAAGAGAATTGAAGCAGGGTAAGTCGGTTACCGAAACTTCCTCCAATTTCAGATTCTAAAACTGCCGCGCTCTTCATGTTCGAAGTTTCTCATAGAAAGCAAGGCCGCAATAGGTGCAAATGATTGCGCTAAAGATTTCCAACAAGTACTTGCTTAACCAGTTGAGAACCTGGTCGGTATGCCAGGTACTCAAATGATGGCGCTTCAAGAAGCACGATGTCGGCGCGCGCTCCAATTCCAAGATGTCCGATGTCGCTTCGGCCAAGTGCTTGGGCGCCCCCTAGAGTTGCTGCTCGAAGTGCTTGCTCCGGAGTGAAGTACATATCTCTTACGGCTATTGAAATTACAAATGGCATGGAAGCGATATATGAAGAACCAGGATTGAAATCTGTTGCGATAGCAACCTTTACACCTTTTTCAAAAAATCTACTTGCATCTGGATATGGAGATCTTGTGGAGAATTCAGCGCCAGGGAGCAAAGTTGCAACCGTGCCTGAAGCTGCCAGCAAATCTAATTGAGAATCTGTTGCATAAGTACAGTGATCAACTGAAGCAAGTTTCATTTCTACAGCTAATTCTATTCCGCCCGTATCTCCAAGTTGATTTCCATGGAGGCGACCCCTTAAACCTTTAGCAACCCCTGCAGTAAGAATTTCTTTCGCTTCATCACGAGTAAAAGCGCCGTTATCGCAAAAGACATCTATCCATTTTGCAAAAGGTGCTGCTGCCTCAAGCATGGATCCTTTAACGAGATCAATGTATCCCCGGCGGTCATTCGCGAATTCCGATGGAATAACGTGCGCGCCTAGAAAAGTTGTTTCTTCAGTAAATTCTTTTGCTAGGCGAAGTAGCCGTGACTCGGTTTCAACATCGAGCCCATATCCGCTTTTAATTTCGAAAGTTGTGATGCCGTGCTCGATGAATTCCGTTACGACGTTTTCTAAGTGGTTTCGTAATGATTCATCGCTAGCCGCGCGCGTTGCTTCTACGGTTGTTTTAATCCCGCCAGACGCATATTTTGTGCCGTTCATACGCGCTAAGAAATCATTGAGTCGATCACCAGCGAATATCGCATGAGTATGCGAGTCAACAAAACCTGGAATGACAGATCCGCCATCGGCATCAATGCGCTCATCAGCGGAGGGAGCGCTGCTTTTTGCTCCTGCCCAGCTGATTTTGCCGTCGGTATAAATAAGGGCTGCGTTGGTCAGCGTTCCTAGATCGGGGTCATTGGTAACTAATTGACCGATGTTTGTGATGAGGGTTGAACTCATACACCCTCACGCATAGGAATGCGCACGTCAAGCTTTTGCGCAACGTCCTCGGCAATTTCATATCCAGCATCAACATGTCGGATGACTCCCATGCCTGGATCGTTTGTAAGGACACGATTAAGTTTCTTGCCAGCAAGTTTTGTTCCATCTGCAATACAAACTTGACCTGCATGGATAGATCTTCCAATGCCAACTCCACCGCCATGATGGATGGAAACCCATGAAGCCCCAGATGCCGTATTAATAAGTGCATTGAGAAGTGGCCAGTCAGCAATGGCATCTGATCCATCTTTCATTGCTTCTGTTTCACGATAAGGAGATGCAACAGATCCACAGTCAAGATGATCACGGCCGATTGCAATAGGCGCATCGACTTTGCCCTTCTTAACGAGGTGATTAAAAAGCTCACCAGCTTTGTCGCGTTCTCCATATCCAAGCCAACAAATTCGAGCAGGCAAACCTTGGAATGCAACTTTTTCAGAAGCTTTAGCGATCCATCGATGCAACGGTTCATTGTGTGGAAAGAGCTTCAATATTTCCTTATCTGTCTTAGCAATATCTTTTGGATTTCCGGAAAGCGCAGCCCACCTAAATGGTCCTTTGCCTTCGCTAAAGAGTGGGCGAATATAAGCAGGGACGAATCCAGGGAAATCAAAAGCACGTGCGTAGCCGTGAAGCATCGCTTCGCCACGAATCGAATTTCCGTAATCAAATACTTCGGCGCCGGCATCCATGAAACCGACCATTGCCTCGACTTGGGTTGCCATCGATTCTCTTGCACGACGAGTAAATTCGACAGGGTCATCTTTCGCGAACTTGTGCCAGTCCTCTACCGATACACCAATAGGCAAATAAGAAAGTGGATCATGAGCAGATGTTTGATCTGTAACGATGTCGATTGCAACACCACGACGAAGAAATTCAGGGAAGATTTCTGCAGCGTTAGCACGAAGGCCAATACTGAGTGGGCGACGCTCTCTTTTTGCATCGAGCGCTAATTTGATTGCTTCCTCTGCGTTGTCCGTCCAAGTATCTAGATACTTCTGATCAACTCGGCGCTGCAAGCGGGTGTGATCTACATCGACACAAATACAAACGCCATCATTCATAGTCACGGCAAGAGGTTGGGCTCCACCCATTCCGCCTCCTCCTCCAGTGAGGGTTAGCGTTCCAGCAAGAGTTCCACCAAATTTTTTGTTAGCAACTGCGGCAAAAGTTTCATAAGTTCCTTGAAGAATTCCTTGAGTTCCAATGTAGATCCACGAACCTGCAGTCATCTGTCCGTACATTGTTAGACCAAGATTTTCGAGCCTACGAAATTCTGGCCAGTTTGC
This sequence comes from uncultured Actinomycetes bacterium, assembly GCA_903844115.1. Taxonomy (GTDB): domain Bacteria; phylum Actinomycetota; class Actinomycetes; order Nanopelagicales; family Nanopelagicaceae; genus PALSA-747. The sequence continues at coordinate 16,557 of CAIMSI010000066.1, read as the reverse complement.
CCAATCTCCTACGAGATTTGAATTTGCAATCAATACTCGAGGAGCCCATTCGTGCGTGCGAAATACACCGACAGGTCGACCTGATTGAACCAACATCGTTTCATCATTCTCAAGTGTGGTGAGAGTGCGAACGAGTGCGTCATAAGATTTCCAGTCGCGCGCTGCTTTTCCTGTGCCGCCATAGACGACGAGATCATCGGGGCGTTCTGCTACCTCAGGATCAAGGTTGTTTTGCAGCATGCGCAGAGCGCCTTCTTGTTGCCAACCTTTAGTTGAAAGAGTCGTGCCGCGAGCTGCTCTCACTGGACGAGCACCTGGAAGTGTCATGCGAGTACTCCAATTTCCTTTTCTACAGAGTTCAAAATATCTCTAGAGATAACTAAATCATAAGAAGCTTCAATTTCAGGTGTAAGCCATCGATCCGTTCCCGGACCTTGCACTCGTGTGCGTAGAGTTTTAATCGCTGCCCCAGTACCCGCAGATGGAAGGAGGGGCGCACGTAAATCAATTCCGCGCGCAGAAACCATCAATTCGATAGCGAGCACCCGAGCTAAAGCATCAATACTCTTTCGAAGCTTTCGTGCTGCATGCCAACCCATCGAAACATGATCTTCTTGCATTGCCGAAGAAGGAATGGAATCAACGGAAGCAGGCACAGCCAATCGTTTCATTTCTGAAACCAAGCCAGCTTGGGTGTATTGGGCAATCATCATGCCGCTATCAACCCCAGCGTTGTCGGCTAAGAATGGAGGTAAGCCAAAGGAACGATGCTCATCGAGCATGCGGTCGGTACGCCTTTCAGACATAGAAGCCACATCGGCAAGAGCGATAGCTACGAAATCAAGAACGAAGGCGATGGGAGCTCCATGGAAATTTCCGTTGCTCCGGACATCACCATCAGGAAGCACAATTGGATTATCAATGACGCTATCTAATTCTCTTTCGGCAACGCTTAGCGCATGTGTCAAAGTGTCGCGGGCGCCACCAGCAACCTGCGGTGCACACCGCAATGAATATGCATCTTGCACTCGTCCATCTTCTTTGCCCGCGTGCGACTTAATGAGTGGTGAAGTCGCTAGAAGATCACGAAGATTCTTTGCTGATGCGTTCTGACCAGGATGAGGACGAATGGTGTGCAAGTATTCTGCGAAAACTTTATCCGTGCCAAGTAATGCTTCAATGCTCATGGCCGCAGTGATATCCACCGTCTTAAGAAGGGCCAAGGCATCATCAAGTGCCATCACCAACATTCCTGTCATGCCATCAGTTCCATTGATCAGAGCTAGACCTTCTTTGGAAGTGAGCTCGATGGGGACAATTCCAGAAGCCTTCATTGCCGTTGTCGCATCCACAACGGTTCCGTCCTTCAGGCGAACATCCCCTTCACCCATCAACGCAAGTGCGCATGTAGAAAGCGGCGCAAGATCGCCCGAACAACCAAGTGAACCAAATTCTCTAACGACAGGAGTGATATGCGCATTGAGCAGCGCTGCATAAGTTTGAGCTGTAATTGGTCGCACTCCTGTAAATCCAGTACACATTGTTGCTAAACGAAGAGACATCATCGCTCGGACAACTTCATCTTCGACCGGCGCACCTGATCCGGCAGCGTGCGAACGAATGAGCGACTTTTGTAGTTGTGCCCGCAGTTCAGGGTCAATATGTTTCTTAGCTAGCGCCCCAAAGCCAGTTGAGATTCCATATGCAGGTACTTCGGACGCAGCTAAATCGTCAACTATTTTGCGCGAGACCCTCATTGCTTCGAGGGACTCTTCAGAGATTTTGATTTGAGCCCCTCTTCGGGCAATCGCAATTACATCCGAGGTGGAAAGACCATGGCTTCCGACGACAACTTCTGAGGACATTCTTTCCCTGCTGACTACTAGGTTGGTTAAGATGAGCCTCTAGGTTAGCCAATAACACTCTTTACCGAAAGGGGATTTGCATGGCTTTGCATCATGATCCTCAATGGCCTCGGGCAAGTGCTTGGTTTTCCGCATCTCCAGAAGGTGGCGTAGATCTTGCAATAATTGGAGTGGGTGCTCATGAAAGTGCAATCACCCCAAATAGTGCGCATAAGACTCCCAAGGCGATACGCAAAGCACTTCAAAGATATTCAACATGGAATCAAACATGCCAGATAGATTTTTCTGAGTACTTGGTTGGTGCAGATTTTGGAGAAGTTGCTGATCCAGAGAATCAGCGAAATACAGAATACGAAATCGAGCAGGCACTATTTCGCACAAATTTTCTCATCGCCCTTGGCGGAGATAATTCAATTACTTTTTCCGGAGTCATGGGTCTTGCTAAGGCAGTCGGTGGCCTAGATAAAGTTGGTCTCATCACTCTTGATGCTCATCATGATGTGCGCGATGGAATTTCAAACGGATCGCCAATTCGGCAATTGGTCGAAGCTGGATTGCCTGGTGAACATATCGTTCAAATTGGAATCAGCGACTTTGCGAATTCTAAGTTTTATGCAGACCGTGTTAGAGAATATGGAATACATGTAATTGATCGTGCGCGAATCAGGAATGAGTCACTTCAAGAGATAGCTGCGAGTGCGATTTCAATTGCGGGAGAAAATCATCGTGCTATTTATATCGATATAGATATGGATGTATGCGATCGAAGTGTTACTCCAGGATGTCCTGCCGCTACACCTGGCGGATTAAGTGCTGATGAATTGCGTCAACTAGTTGCACTTCTCACTGCAGATCCAAGAGTCCGCATGGCTGACATAACAGAAATAGATTCATCTCTTGATTCAGAAGATGGAAGAACTGTTCGTCTGGCTGCTCTAGTTATTCTTGAAATCGCAACGTCGAGGGCTTTGCTCAAGCAATAGTTCGTTAGACTTCTCCAATGACCACTTTTCATATGAGCGTTCAACTCGCCACAGCAACTTCAAGCATCCGCCTATTTCTGCATGTCATTGGCGCAACTATTTGGGTTGGAGGTCAGCTAGTTTTTGCCGCATTGGTTCCGGTCCTCAAAGCCAAAGATGCGACTCTTCCTAAGCTGGTGGCAAAGCAATTCAACAAGATTGCATGGCCCGCTTTCGGACTCTTGCTCCTCACCGGATTTTGGAATCTTGCAACCCTGCCTAAGGATTTACCAAGTAGCTACCATGCTGCCGTTGGAATCAAGATGAGCGTTGTAACACTTTCCGGTGTTGCGGCCTACTTGCATGCACGTGCAAAGAGCACAAAGGGAATGGCTCTTTGGGGAGCGGCAAGTGGACTTGCTGCGATTTCAGCCACATACGTAGGCGTGCTTCTAGCCGGTTAATAAAATTAGTGAAGAGTTTTGCCAACACCTTTTTGCTGCCATAAATTCAATACTTGCTCTGTGACGCTTTGCAGAATGTTTCGTGTTTCAACATTGGTATTTCCTTCTGCGCAGGTATAGGAAAGTTCGCAAGCCCAATAATTGACGCCAGCCACAAATACGGCAGAGCCAGATGGAGTCGCGTACCAAATGGTCTGTCCCTCATAATTTCGTGTTGATTTTCCTACTTTGTCTGCGAGTTTAGATCTTGCAAATTCAGTAAGCGTAAATTTTCCCGAGAAAATGAGGTGGAGATTTGGCGGCGATACGTCACTGGTCACCACCGAATCAATCTCTGTATTTGGAGACCAACCATAAAGTTCAGCCGTTGGTGAAATTCTTAGCCAGCTGGGCGCTTCTGCCACTTTCATATTTCCCATAACGTGGACACCAGATGTCGTTTCACCCGTGATAAGTGACGGATACATATTGATACGTGGGTTATCAAATTGAATTGAAATTTTTTCTGGGCTCGTAATTGGGTCGGTAAGTGGGTCTCGGTAAATCGCAATGTGGCGATCTAATCCTGATGGCGAAGGCTCAAGGCGAACCTGCCAATATGCGTTATTGGAGCCAAGAAAAGCAAAGTTAATTCCATTATTTCGTCCCGCGAGAATACTTTTGAAAATTCTATTCGTCATGTATTCGGGGTGACCACTGAATATAACTCCACTGTAGTGAGTGAGGATCGAAGGGTTTCTATCGAGATCGGTATCTGCAATTTGGTCGACCTTGATACCTTTTTCTTCAAGAAATTGAACTAGCGCAACTGCATCTCGATCAAAGTGGTTAATTCCACTTCCAATAAGTGGTCGGTCCATGGACACGACACGACTTCTTTCTCTGTCCGCATTTACTGGGCCTGTGTATGCAGAACGTCCTCCAAAAGTGTTGTAGGCAGCCCATGTGATTGTTGAATGGACGAGCAAGAGTTTCGAAGATCCAACCGCTGCCTTAACAATGAGTGGAGCCATATTTTCAATCGCACCCGTGCTATTTATTGTGGCGACAGCATAAAGCCCAGGCGTCCAGTCTTTGCCAATTGTAAATTTAGTAGTAACTGGCCATTTTGTTTCTACCATGCGAGTAATAGTGCGCACACCCGGAATGTTGTAGCGTTTCAAAGTGAGAGGACCAGAGCCCCAAACTTGGCGGGCTTCTGATCCCCCGTAATATCCAATTCTCCAAACTTGGATTTCCTGTCCTTTCGCATTCGTTGCGCCGTGAAGCATCGATGCATGAACTTTTATTACATCACCACATGTTGCTGAAACTTGACTTGTCCAAAGCACACTTCCTGTTGGAAGGAAAAGATGTAAGTCATGCCAATCCTTTACCGTCATCGCTACGCCGGTCTTCGCATTTTCACTTTGAAGCCAGGTGGGACTTAAATCATTGCAACCTGATGCCTTCAAGGCCTGCGAATCAGAAGGAAAGGGTAATTTCAATGAATCTAGATATGTAAGTTTTGGCTGAAGAGGGATATCTGCGTGTGCAGGGATGGCGGGAAGTAGAACTTCACGCTCTTCGCGAATTGAAATAAGTTGTCGAGTACCAATGGAAATGGCAACGATCGAGATAACGGCTATGCCAATCCAGGCCAGTCGATTTCTTGAGGAAAATATTGACTTGAACACAATGACATCAGTCTACGCGCACTTCTCCGCATGAATTTGGCCTGATTTCGTTTGGGGACGGTCAAGGTTGTACGCTCACCCAAGTATTTTGCCCCCATAGCTCAGTCGGTAGAGTGTTTCCATGGTAAGGAAGAGGTCATCGGTTCGATTCCGATTGGGGGCTCGGCGGGGTAGCTCAGCTTGGTAGAGCAAGCGGCTCATAATCGCTGTGTCGTGGGTTCAAATCCCGCCTCCGCTACGAGTAAAGAACGTGTACGACAGGATGGTCTGAGCGTGAAATGCGCTCAGATTTTCTTTAAAGAAGAGGGTGAAGTAGCCTTCAGCTCTTGATTTGAAGCAAATCAGTTTTCATATATATAAGGAGTCAACAGATGGCAAGCAAGAGTGCGGATGTCCGCCCAAAGATCACTATGGCCTGCGTTGACTGCAAAGAGCGTAACTACATCACCAAGAAGAATCGTCGTAACGATCCAGATCGTCTTGAGTTGAAGAAGTTCTGCCCACGTTGCAAGTTGTCAACACTTCATCGCGAGACTCGCTAAAGCCGATGCTCAACCCCGACGTAGTCGGGCGCACTTACAAGGGTGCCAACTCTTTTACAGTTTCTCAAGAATCTATTACGGCATTTGCGCTCGCTATTGGTGAACCCAATATTTTTATAGCGCCTCCCACATTCTCAATTTCAATATCTCTGACCGAATCACAAGCCCTTCTCCAAGAATCTGGTCTGGATTGGTCTCGAGTTGTTCATGGTGACCAGCGTTTTGAAATTCATCGCCCGCTTGTAGCAGGGGACTCAATTATTTGTTCATCAACAATCGAATCAGCTCGCGTCATGGCTGGCAATGAAATTGTGACCGTTCGTTCAGATCTTCATGCCGGGACTGAACTTTTGATTTCGTCATGGTCGACATTGGTTGTGCGCGCATGAACTTTGAAATCGGACAGGAACTTGCCCCTCAATCATTTTTCATAAACCGCGCGAAACTTATTGCCTATGCAAATGCAAGTGGAGATCAGAACCCTATTCACCAAGACGAAGTTTTTGCTAAATCAGTAGGCCTTGAAAATGTTATTGCACATGGCATGTACACAATGGCGCTAGCCGGCCGGTACGTAAGTGAAATAGCCGGTGGCAGTGAGAAAGTTCGTGAATTCTCAGCTCACTTTACTAAACCAGTTATTGTTCCTGCGGGGGTCGATGTGGAGCTTATTCTGAGCGCAAAAGTTTCTGCAGTCGAAGGAGACGTAATTAAAGTAGACCTCACAGCGATTTGCGAAGATGTAAAAGTCTTGGGGATGGCTAAAGCGACTTTTTCAGCATGACAAGTACCAGCCGCTATATAACCGTTGAGCGTATGGGTGATGTGCGCCGGATCTCAAAGTTTAAGTATCCAGTTACATGCGGATTAATTGTTGATGGATTTGCCGAAGATGCAGTGCTGTCGATTCAATCGATAAAGAAATTCGCCCCAGTGGATACAGCTATTGCAATCTTCGCAACGGGAGATTTCGATGTCTTGCCCCTTGCTAATGAGATTGATGATCGAACAATTTTGACTCATATTAAAGGCGGTGTTGGTTGGGGAGAGGCTGCGAATAATCTGCTCAAATTCTCGCCTTCTCCCGTAATGGTAATTATGGATCCGTCCACCATTTTTACCGCAGACGCAATCTCTCCAGTTATGAAAAAATTCGAGGAAGATATTTGGAGCGTAATTGGCTGGCACGGCGGATTGATAAACGTGGAAGATGAATGGCGTAGCGTCACTGATGTAGGCCCGGGTGAAGTCGATGTCATTTTTAGTTATTTTATGGCGATGAAAGTTGAGGATGCTGTAGGTGCGAGTGGGTTCAATATTCGCGCTGCTTACTACCGAAATGCAGATATTGAATTTTCTCTCCGCGTACGACAAGGCTACGGACGCCTTCTACAAATGGACCTTCCTCTTGAGCAAGCTCGTCACCATGGTTATTACGATACTGATCCTGATTACCGCGACGCTCAATCCAAGAAGACGTATGACCGGATCTTGGATCGCTTCCGTGGCAAGAACGAGATCCTGGTTCCTCGGCGTTAGCCTTTACCTATGACATCGCTTTCTAAATACACCACCCTAAAAGTTGGTGGACCTGCGACCCGATTAGTACATGCGCGCAGCGAAGAAGAATTAATTTCTGCAATTTCAACGGCCGATGATGCAGGTGAACAGGTACTTATTCTTGGCGGTGGATCAAATGTTTTGGTTTCTGATACTGGATTTAATGGCGTCGTGATCCGTGTAGAAACAACTGGTAATTCATACGAAATTGATGCTTGTAGCGGGGGAATGCTCCAAGTAAGTGCCGGAGATGATTGGGATGAGTTTGTTCAATTCACTCTTGATAAAGGGCTAGCAAATCTTGAATCGTTAAGTGGAATTCCAGGAACTATTGGCGGTGCTCCTATACAAAACATTGGCGCCTATGGCCATGAAGCTTCTGAGGTTATCGCACGAGTTCGGGTTTATGACAGACATGAAAAAAAAGTAAAGACTTTTGCCGCGGCCGATTGTGATTTTTCATATCGCTCGTCAATCTTCAAAAAGTCCGCTGGTAGATATGTAATTTTGGATGTCACATTCCAACTGCGCCACGGAGTTGAGTCTCTTCCGATTATGTATGAAGAACTTGCAAGCGCACTTGGCGTTAAAATTGGAGATCGCGTAGATACAAAATTAGTGCGAGAGACAGTTCTGAAATTACGAAGTAAAAAAGGAATGCTTGAGGGTGAAGTTGCCTCAGCAGGGTCATTCTTCACTAACCCAATTATTTCCGCACAAGATGCAGCAAAGCTTCCTGAAACAGCCCCACGTTGGAACCAGCCTGATGGTCGTGTAAAAACTTCCGCTGCATGGCTGATGGAACATGCAGGAGTTCACAAAGGCGATGCCCTCGGTGGCGCCGCGATCTCGCCCAAACATGTCCTTGCACTTTCAAATTCGGGAGATGCAACCGCAGAGGATATTGTGAAACTTGCCCGCAGTGCACGGGACAAAGTTCGAGAAGTGTTTGGAATTACTTTAGAGGCCGAAGTTGCGTTCGTTGGGATAAAGCTTTAGTTACTTGGCTTCTCCTAATAGTTTTGCTACACGCGTAATTCCCTCGATGATGTCTTCATCGCTAAGAGCATACGAAAAGCGCAGATACCCAGAAGGCCCAAAAGCTTCGCCGGGAACAATCGCAACCTCAACTTCGTCCAAGATGATTGCTGCAAGTTCGGCAGAAGTTTGTGGACGCTTTCCACGAATTTCCTTACCCAAGATAGCTTTCACAGAAGGATAGGCGTAGAAAGCTCCGGTTGGTGTTGGGCAAAAAACGCCAGGAATGTCATTGAGCATCTTCACAATTAGTTTGCGTCGCCGGTCAAATGCAACACCCATCTCCCTGACGGCATCAAGTGATCCAGTAAGCGCTGCAAGTGCGGCGCGCTGTGAAACGTTGGAGACGTTAGAAGATAGATGTGATTGAAGATTGGTTGCAGCCTTGATGACGTCCTTGGGCCCAATCATCCAGCCCACGCGCCATCCAGTCATTGCATAAGTCTTGGCAACACCATTCAAAATAATTGTTTGATCGCGCATCTCTGGAACAACAACAGGAAGGCTTGGTGCTTTTGCTCCATCATAAAGAAGGTGCTCATAAATCTCATCACTGATTACCCAGATGCCATGCGCAAGTGCCCATTCGCCAATAGCCTTGACTTGGGCCTCTGAATAAACAGAACCAGTTGGGTTTGAAGGTGAGCAAAAAAGTAGCGCTTTAGTTTTTGGCGTGCGTGCAGCTTCTAATTGTTCGACAGTTATTAAATAATTTTGAGTTTCATCGGCGAACACTTCAACGGCAACTCCACCAGCTAATTTGATGCACTCTGGATATGTTGTCCAATACGGAGCCGGAAGAATTACTTCATCACCTGGATCAATGATTGAGGCAAAAGATTGGTACACCGCTTGCTTGCCGCCATTAGTTACAAGAACTTGGTCGGCAGTAATTTCATAATTTGAATCACGTTTTGTTTTTGCAGCAATTGCATCACGAAGCTCAGGTAGACCTGGTGTTGGTGTGTATCGATGGTTTGCAGGTTTTGTTGCTGCATCAATTGCAGCTTTCACAATGTATTCAGGTGTTGGGAAATCTGGTTCACCTGCACCAAAACCAATTACAGGGCGGCCAGAAGCTTTGAGAGCTTTCGCTTTTGCATCGACGGCGAGCGTGGCCGACTCAGCAATGGCAGCAATTCGGGCCGATACGCGGGGTTTGGCTGGTGAAGTCATGCTCGGATTTTACCTATATTCCTCAGCCCCCTAGACTTCCCGGTCTGGCGCTTGCACCTGATCCTCGGATTTGATGAAAGGTCATGCTTTTGCATGCCTGAAGTTGAGATTGAGAATCTTGGCAACGCTTGGTTTGGAAAGTTGTTCGACAAGTTGTTCGACGAAGGGCAGTAGCTCAACTGGCCAGAGTTCCGGTCTCCAACACCGGCGGTTGGGGGTTCAAGTCCCTCCTGCCCTGCAAGTTAGTGAAAAGTTTTAAATAGTTTTAAATAGTTTTAAATAGGATGAAACAGGAAAGGTAATAACGTGGTTGATCAAGTTCATGATGAACACGAGAGCCAAGAGTCACTAGGACTCTTTGGTCGCATTGGCCTGTTCTATCGCCAAGTTGTTTATGAGTTAAAGAAAGTTGTTTGGCCAACTCGTAACCAGCTCACAACATATACAGCTGTTGTTATGGTTTTCGTTCTTTTCATCATTGCCGTTGTTTCCCTACTTGATCTTATTCTTACAAAGATCGTCTTCTTGGTGTTTGGCTAATGACAATGGAAAATTTAGAGACTCCCGTAGACGCATTCGAAGCAGCTTTGGCAACAACTGCTGATGTTGTTAATGCTCAAGCTGACGTTCAAGTTGATGAACAGGCAATTGAGGTAGACCTTCCAACTGCGCCCGTAGATGAAGTCACAAATTCAGTTGAAACTATTGATTCAGAAGTATCTGAAGATTCAGAAGAAGAGGAAGAAGTAGATGAGGAGCGCGAAGAATTTCGCCGCGCACTTCGCACTGCCCCAGGAGACTGGTACGTCGTCCACTCATACGCAGGTTATGAGAAGAAGGTAAAGGGCAGCCTCCAAAACCGTATTCAATCTTTGAACATGGAAGATTATGTATTCCAGATTGAAGTTCCAGAAGAAGAAGTAACCGAGATTAAGAACGGCCAACGCAAGCAGGTAAAGCGAAATGTTTTCCCTGGTTATGTTTTGGTTCGCATGGATCTCACTGATGAGTCCTGGTCTTGCGTACGTAACACTCCTGGAGTTACAGGATTCGTTGGCAACGCACACCACCCATCACCATTGAGCCTTGAAGAAGTTGAGAACATTTTGTCTCCTCGCCCTGCAAAGGCTGGAAGCAAGGCAGATATCAAGATGCTCGATTTCGAAATTGGCGAATCCGTCACTGTTATGGATGGTCCATTCGCGACACTTCCTGCTTCAATCTCAGAAATCATGCCGGAGCAAGGAAAGCTCAAGGTTTTGGTTTCAATTTTCGGCCGCGAAACTCCAGTAGAACTTCACTTCAACCAAGTCCAAAAGCTTTAAGAATATTTAGTAGAAACTAGAAAGAGGAAAAGAAAATGGCACCAAAGAAGAAGGTAACTGCACTTATCAAGTTGCAGATCCAGGCAGGAGCAGCAACACCAGCTCCTCCAGTGGGTCCAGCGCTTGGCCAACATGGTGTCAACATCATGGACTTCGTTAAGGCGTACAACGCTGAGACTGAAAGCCAAAAGGGTCAGATCATTCCAGTAGAGATCACTGTCTACGAAGATCGCTCATTTACTTTCGTCACGAAGACACCACCTGCATCACGTTTGATCTTGAAGGCAGCGGGAATCGAAAAGGGTTCACCAATTCCTCACAAGACAAAGGTTGCAACAATTTCAAAGGCACAAGTTGAAGAGATCGCCAAGATCAAAATGGCTGACCTCAACGCTAATGACCTCAACGCTGCAAGTTTGATTATCGCTGGTACAGCTCGTTCAATGGGTGTATTGGTCGACGGTCTCTAAAAAAAGAAATATGTGGGAGGAGCACGCTGCTCCGCTAACCACAACCTGCTTAACTAATCGGAGCAATCCGGAAAGAAGGAAGATATGAAGCGCAGTAAGAAGTACAACGAAGCAGCAAAGAAAGTCGATCAGGCTCTTCTTTACTCACCATCACAAGCTGTAAAGCTTGCGAAGGAAACCTCAACAACAAAGTACGACGCAACCGTTGAGGTATCAATGGTTCTTGGCGTTGACCCAAAGAAGGCAGACCAAGCAGTTCGTTCAACTGTTAACTTGCCACATGGAACAGGTAAGACTGCTCGCGTTTTGGTATTTGCTGGCGGAGAGCGTGCTGAAGAAGCTCGCGCAGCTGGTGCGGATATCGTTGGCGCAGATGAACTTATCGAAGAAGTTTCAAAGGGACGCCTTGATTACGACGCGGTCGTATCAACACCAGAATTAATGGGTAAGGTCGGTCGCCTTGGAAAGGTCCTTGGACCTCGTGGTTTGATGCCTAACCCAAAGACAGGAACAGTTACAACAGATGTAGCTAAAGCTGTTACAGATATCAAGGGCGGAAAGATTGAATTCCGTGTTGATAAGAACTCTAACCTTCACTTCATTATCGGCAAGGTTTCATTCACAGCCGATCAGCTTGCAGAGAACTACTCAGCAGCGTTCGAAGAAGTTTTCCGTGCGAAGCCTTCTTCAGCTAAGGGTCGTTACATCAAGAAGGTAACGCTCTCGACAACGATGGGACCTGGAATCCAGGTAGACGCATCTATAGCTCGCGATGGCGGACCAGTTCTTCAATAGATTCAATAGATAATCCTTCACGCTCAAATCCGGGTCCTGCTACACGGGAACCCGGATTTTTGCTTTTCGGGGGGTCGGGCTTAGAATTACACCCTCACCAAAGACTGCAGGTCTTTCGAGCTAGCGAAAGTTAGTTCGGAGTTAATTGCGAAAGCAGCCCGCATAGGTTCACATGAGCTTTACTCAAAGCCTCGTGCGCACTTATGCGCCGAGGATTTTTTATTTTCGGCGAGAATTTAGTGGGCAACACACACTAAAAAAGTTATGAAAGGAAGCCACATGGCTCGTCCTGATAAGGCAGCAGCAGTAGCTGAATTAACTGAAGATTTTAAGTCTTCAACGGCAACTGTTCTGACTGAGTATCGCGGTCTAACCGTGACCTCAATGAAAGAACTCCGACGCTCACTTGGTGCAACAACCAAGTACTCGGTTGTAAAGAACACGCTTACAAAGATTGCGGCAAAGAATGCTGGCGTAGACATCTCAGATGATCTACTCACCGGTCCTTCTGCGCTCGCTTTTGTTAAGGGTGATCCAATTGATGCAGCAAAGGCAATGAAGAATTTCCAAAAGGAAAATCCACTTCTGATTATCAAAGGTGGAATCTTCGAAGGCAAAGCTGTAACAACTGCAGAAATCATGAAACTTGCTGATCTTGAATCTCGTGAGGTTCTCCTAAGCAAGCTCGCTGGCGCAATGAAGGGCACTATGGCCAAGGCCGCGCGTACCTTCGACGCTTTGCGTATCAAGATGGCGTCCGAGCAAGGTGCCGATGTAAATGTGGCAGAGGTTCCAGCTGTAGCTGCGACTGAAGCAACAGAGTCGGTTGAAAGCCCAGTCGCTGAAACATCAGCAGAAGTTGTTGCTGAAACAACAGAAGCTCCCGCTGCAGAAGCAACCGAAACCCCAGCTGAATAGTTTTTTCTCAGAACACTTAAGAAATTAAAGAAAAGGAAAATAAAATGGCAAAGCTCTCACAAGCAGATCTATTGGCACAGTTTAAAGAATTGACCCTTGTTGAACTCTCTGATTTCGTCAAGGCATTTGAAACAGAATTCGATGTAACCGCTGCTGCTCCTGTAGCTGCAGCTGCTGCTGGTGGCGGAGAAGCAGCTCTAGTTGAGTTCACTCTCATTCTTGTTGATGCTGGTTCACAGAAGATTGCTGTGATCAAGGAAGTTCGTGGAATCAATTCATCACTTGGATTGAAGGAAGCGAAGGACCTCGTAGATGCAACTCCTGCAACCTTGATCGAAAAGGGAACAAAGGAAGCTGTAGAAAAGGCAAAGGCTGCTCTCGAAGCTGCTGGCGCAAAGGTCACAATCAAGTAATTCAAGAAATCGAAAGGCCCTCTGTCTTAACTGACAGGGGGCCTTTTTCTTTTAAAGTGGTTTAAAAGTTTTAGTAAATTTTGACTTGGTTCTCAGCCCCTTCTCATGAAGGCGGTGCAGTATTCGAATACCTCAGGGAAGGGGAGCACCATGCACAAGAATGTAAAGAAGAATTCACGTGTTTTGATCGCACTCGCGATTACAGCAGGTTTAGTCGGAACCTCAACCGCGGCCTTCGCAACGCCAGCCACGGATTACGCGGCAGCAGTGGTTGTATATAAGGCAGATTTAGCAAAATATAAGAGTTCTGTTCTTGCACTAGAGAGCGCCCACAAGGCAGCCGTCGCTGATTACAAAACGAAGGTCACCGCAAACATTGCAGCCCGCAAAGTGGCCAGTGATATTTATAAAGCAGCTACGGCTAAGGCAAAAAGTGATTACTCGGCTGCCATTGCGCTCACGGGGGTAACGGCTGCTCAAAAGGCTGCTGCTCTGGCTACCCGTAAAACTGCAATCGCAGGGGCAATCGCCACTCACATGGCCGCCGTCGCCCTGGTTGTGAAGCCAGTGCTGCCAGCAAAACCAGTGCTTCCGATGAAGCCTGTTGCTCCGGTGAAGCCATAAATAACCATAAATAACCATAAATAACCATAAATAACCATAAATAAATAGTCGAAAGCCTGATCAAAGGGAGCCTCTTGAGGGAGGGGCTCCCTTTTTCGCGCTCAATTGCGCCGCCCGTGATATCTATTTTTTAGATAGGGCTTATAACACGATTTTGCAGAAAATGGGGAGTGGCGATAAGGTTCGAGTTCGCAAATTTATCTCCCAGGTACGGCATATAGCGGCCAGACCTAGCGGTAGCCATGCGTATAAAAATTGTAGAGACGTCTGCGATTTAATTATTTGGAGGAACATTGGCCGCGAAGTCAAAATCGTTTGCCCCTGCTCGTGTCTCATTCGCAAAAATCCGCGAACCCCTTGAAGTTCCTAACCTCCTGTCGTTACAGCTTGATTCTGTCGACTGGTTGCTTGGTAATGACTTGTGGCGTGCGCGTCTTGAGGATGCAGAGAAGAGTGGACGAGGCGAAGTCCCAAAGCAATCTGGTTTAGAAGAAATCTTCGAGGAGATCTCTCCTATCGAAGACTTCCAAGGAAAGATGTCGCTTTCATTCCGCGACCATCGATTCGAACCACCTAAGTCTTCAATCGCAGAATGTAAAGAACGCGACATGACATACGCTGCACCACTTTTTGTGACAGCAGAATTCATGAACAACGAGACTGGCGAAATTAAATCTCAAACAGTATTTATGGGCGACTTCCCATTAATGACTCCTCGCGGAACTTTCGTAATTAACGGAACAGAGCGCGTTGTTGTTTCTCAGATCGTTCGTTCTCCAGGCGTTTACTTTGAACGCACAATCGAAAAGGCATCTGACAAAGATGTATTGACTGCAAAAATCATTCCTAGCCGTGGTGCTTGGTTGGAATTTGAAGTTGATAAGAAGGATCTTGTTGGTGTTCGTATCGATCGTAAGCGTAAGTTGCCTGTAACAATTTTCTTGAAGGCACTTGGTTGGTCTTCAGATCAGATCATTGAACAATTTGGTGAATTCGAATCAATTCGCGCAACACTTGAGAAGGACAATGCTCAAACTCAAGATGAAGCCCTACTTGATATCTATCGCAAGCTTCGTCCAGGTGAGCCTCCAACGAAGGAAGCTGCACAAAACCTTATTGAAAACCTTTACTTCAATGCTAAGCGTTATGACCTTGCAAAGGTCGGTCGCTTCAAGGTTAATAAGAAGCTCGGTCTTGAACTCGGACTAGCAAAGGGTCTTCTCAATATTGAAGATATCGTTGCAACAATCCGTTACCTCGCACATCTTCACAAGGGCGATGCTCTTATGGAATATGGCAAGCAGGTACGTGTTGAGACTGACGATATCGACCACTTCGGTAACCGTCGTCTTCGCACCGTGGGTGAATTGATCCAGAATCAAGTACGTACTGGTCTTTCACGTATGGAGCGCGTAGTTCGCGAACGTATGACAACACAAGATGTTGAGGCGATCACTCCTCAGACTCTTATCAATATTCGCCCAGTTGTTGCATCCATTAAGGAGTTCTTCGGAACTTCACAACTTTCACAGTTCATGGATCAGACAAACCCACTTTCAGGTATGACACACAAGCGTCGTCTTTCAGCCCTTGGACCTGGCGGTCTCTCACGTGAACGCGCAGGATTCGAAGTTCGTGACGTGCATCCATCGCACTACGGACGTATGTGTCCTATTGAAACTCCTGAAGGACCAAACATTGGTCTTATCGGTTCCCTTGCTACATATGCTCGCGTAACTCCATTTGGATTTATCGAGACTCCTTATCGCAAGGTTTCAAAGGGCAAAGTTACAGATCAAATTGATTACCTCACAGCTGATGAAGAAGATGAGCACATCATTGCGCAAGCAAACGCTCCACTAACTTCTGATTCACATTTCGCAGAAGCTCGCGTACTTGTACGTCGTCGCGGTGGCGAAGTTGAATACATCTTGGCTGATGAAGTTGATTACATGGACGTTTCACCACGCCAGATGGTTTCTGTTGCGACGGCGATGATTCCATTCCTTGAGCACGATGACGCTAACCGCGCATTGATGGGCTCAAACATGATGCGTCAGGCTGTTCCACTTCTTCGCGCAGAGGCACCATTTGTTGGTACCGGCATGGAGTTCCGTGCAGCTGTAGATGCAGGCGATGTAACACTCGCTCGTAAGCCAGGTGTTGTAACTGTCGTTGATTCTGACGATGTAACAGTTATGAACGATGATGGCACCACTGAGCATTACTTCATCGAGAAGTTCGTTCGTTCAAACCAAGGCACAAGCCGCAACCAGAAGGTTGTTGTTAGCCAAGGCGATCGCGTTGAGCCAGGCATGGTTATTGCTGATGGTCCATCAACCGATAAGGGCGAGATGGCACTGGGTAAGAACTTGCTCGTGGCATTTATGTCATGGGAAGGTCACAACTACGAAGATGCGATCATTCTTTCCCAACGCCTCGTACAAGATGACGTTCTTACATCTATTCACATTGAAGAGTATGAAGTTGATGCTCGCGATACAAAGCTTGGGCCTGAGGAAATCACTCGCGACATTCCAAATGTCAGCGAAGAAGTTCTGGCAGATCTCGACGAGCGTGGAATTATCCGCGTCGGCGCCGATGTCGTCCCTGGCGATATCTTGGTTGGAAAGGTAACTCCAAAGGGAGAAACCGAACTCACACCTGAAGAGCGTTTGCTTCGTGCAATCTTTGGTGAAAAGGCTCGCGAAGTTCGCGATACATCACTC
>CAIMSI010000065.1 GCA_903844115.1 uncultured Actinomycetes bacterium | reverse complement strand
TACACCTGTTTACGCTGGCAACTATAAACAACTTCAGTAGTGATAAAGCCCTATATCGGGGTGTAAATGGGTATCAAGTGCACGAAATGTGCATGGAATGAGACCTTCGACTTAGCCACCAATAATCTTGGACTTGAGAGTCCGAAACTCATCCTCATCTATAAGACCTTTTGCGAGTAAATCGGACAATTTGGCAATTTCATCGGCAGCCGAACTTTGGGACACAACTTGTTGGATGATTCCTCCACCAGATTTATTCTTTGAAATAAGTGCCCGTAACTGGTCAAACTGCTTCTTAGCATTCGCATAATTTATTTTTGGCATTGGAAGACAATTGCTTAAAACCCAAGGGTCATTCGAATCTGAATTACGTGATTTATTTGTCCCACGCCAGTAATCCTTGTTCTTGCTTCCTTCGTAAGAAGAAGTCAATATTTCGACCACTCCTGTAACCATGCCGCTATTGAATTCGACTCCTGTGATTTCAGAGTAGTAGAACGAAGCAACTCTGGCGCCCCCAAGGGAGCCAGCCATTAAGCCACCCAGCGCTCCAGATTTGATAATTAGACATCTATCACTGAGACCAACGATTGCACCAGCCATCGTGGAGCTAGGGTTAGCAATTATAAAATGTGGCCATTCGTTCTCCGAGATATTTACTTCAATATTCTTTTGCAAGTGTTTTGGTATTTTATCCCAACTTACATTTGAGTCTATTTGACTGTATTCCTCAGATTTACTACTCGGTGTTACCAATTTTTGGTCTTGTCTAGACTGCTTTCGGTTGATTGCATCATTTAGGATTTCCAAGAAAATTGATTTGTCATTCTTACCAATCATGGGAAGTTTATATTCTTCACCATTATCTAAGGTTAGAACTTCAAACTTCGTACCTTCACTTGAATTTGGGGAGATACTGATAATTTGATGAAGAGGAATCGAAAAAAGTGCTGCCTTCATGCCTATTTTGAAACCAGCAATTCGGTCGTCGGAAACTAATACATTTGCAGTAGCGTGAAAGAAACCCAAGACATTTTCAGAGGGAAGAAGTGAGTCCGCAATCAGGGCAAAACTTTTATCAGGGTTGAAAACCAGCCCTTTCTTGGTTGAATACATCGTCATCCCCTTCTCTAGCCTAAAAGTAACTATCCGTGAGGCGGGTCGGGCTCGAACCGATGACGCGGGTAATTACTTTTATTTGGTAGTAACCTTTCATAAAGGGATGTGCTTTTTTAGGAGGATTCATGGAAAGTCCAACAGTCAAACTCAGCAGAGACGAACATATTTGGTCCTTTAACTCCAGTATGAAGCCGGTACTCACAGTCGATCCAGGAACAGTTATCGAAATTGAAACTTGGGATTGCTTTACTGGCCAAGTTCAGAGTGAAAACGACACTGCTGAAAAATTAGACTTAACGAGAATCAATAGCGCAACCGGTCCTATTGCAGTGCGTGGGGCCGAACCAGGCGACAGCCTTTCGGTAACTCTGATTGATATTTTACCGGGGCCGCAGGGCGCCGGAATGGTTATACCCGAGTGGGGTCAATTAATTGAACATTGCAAATCACCAGTAACGAGAATATTCAAAGTTAAAGATGGCGTAATTACAATGAATGATCGCGTTTCATTTCCAGCACGGCCAATGTTTGGCGTAATCGGTGTCGCGCCGGCATCGGGTGACATTCCAACTTTTGATGCAGGCCCGCATGGTGGAAATATGGATGATCACTGGAATGGAATAGGGGCCACGGTGCACCTTCCGGTGTTTCAATCTGGCGGGCAGTTAGCAATTGGAGATATGCATGCGGCTATGGGTGATGGCGAAATTTCTGGAACTGGCGTTGAAATTGGCGGAAAGGGAATTATTAGAGTTGATCTGATAAAGAGAAAGCATGGAGGATTTCCCATTACCGAAACTTCCGACTCTTGGTACACGCATGGTTCAACCGCAAACGATATTGATGGCGCGCTTAAATTGGCATGTGAAGAAGCTGCGCGACTATTAGTTGATGAGTGGGACTTCACCATGGAGGATGCCTTCATCTTCTTATCTGTTGCTGGAGATTTAGGGCTAGCGGCTTATTATCACCCTTCACCTGGCTGTGTGACTGCGCGTATGAGGGTACCTAAAATTTCTGCTGCGCCTAGACCGTTCAAAATATAGTAAAAACTATCGTCCTACTGACCTATAAGTACCTCCTTGGTGCAATAATTGTCGTAATTGTTTTACTACGTATGAGGTAGCCCCTACTACTTCTCTTATATTAGGAGAGATATGAGTAGTCCTGAAACTAAATTAGAAAAAAATGCGATTGGACTTCGGGAAGTTGTTTTCCAATCAATTTGCGCGATGGCGCCAGGAGCTGCAATTGCAGCGTCAATCCCTTTTGGTTCGCCATTAGCCGGCGGTGCACTTCCGCTAGCTGTACTCTTTGCATTTATTGGAATTTTATTTACCGCATCGAGTATCGGACAACTTGCTAAACATATTCCCTCGGCAGGATCTGTTGCGACTTATAGCGCAATTGGTCTACGACCTTGGGTTGGCTTTTTAGTCGGCTGGGCTTATGCATCAGTACAGATAATGACCGTACCACTGGTTATGCTTCAACTTGGCTATACCATTGCAGGAGAATGGAATACGCAGAGCAAATCCTTCCCTGTCGGTTCTTGGTGGATCTTTACGACTCTAGGTTCCTTGCTCGTCTGCGGATTGGTTTATCGCGGTGTCCGGACCTCAGCAAAAGTTGGTACCTGGCTTGGGTTTATTGAAATTACTGTTTTCGTACTCCTTGGAATTTTCTTGGTATTTAAGGCTGGGCATTCCAATACGCTCTCAGTATTTACTACAGCACATGCGAATGCAAAGGGTTTTACTGGCTGGTCTGGTGTTATCGCGGGATCAGTCTTTACTCTTCTAGCTTTTGCGGGCTTTGAAGCAGCTGCACCACTGGCCGAAGAGAGCAAAGATCCACGGAAAAATATTCCAAAAGCAATCATGATTGCTACTATGGCGATTGCATCGGTCTACATCTTCACAACTTACGCCGCCACAGTTGCATTTGGTCCAGATAAATTTAAAGAATTCGCTGGTTATAATAATGGCGTCCCTTGGGATGGATTAGCTAAGGGCGTATCTGGATTATTTTATGTATTAGTTCTTTTTGCAATAGTAAACTCAACAATTGCAAATGCTAACGCAGGTGCAAATGTATTTACTCGGACCGCTTACGCATTCGGCCGTGCTGGCGCATTTCCACGCTCGCTAGCTGTTCTTGATCCAAAATATAAATCACCGCGTAACGCGATTGTGCTGCAATTAGTTGTTGGTTTGGCCGTTGGTCTTGGCCTTGGATTCAAATACACCCCACAAATGGCATTTGGTATCTTAGCAACCGGTTTAGTAGCCGTAATTGTTTTGGTATACATTGTGGCTAATCTCGCTTGCATTGGTTACTACTCAAAGCACCGCAAGGAAGAAAGACATCCATTTATTCACATTGCGGTTCCAATCATTGGTGTGTTATTTCTAATTCCTGGCTTCCTAAATGCAGCTGGAATTACGGGGATACCAGGACTGGGATTCATCGTTCACTTAGCGGCGCCACTTTCATATGGTGCCTATTTCTTCGCGGGATGGATGGTCCTTGGAGTTGTTATCTTGATGGTTCTAAAGAGTAAGCATCCAAAGGCTATTGAGGAAGTTGCAACAATTCACGGTTAGACCATAATCGTAAAAGCCCCGTCTATTTTTTTAAGATGGGGCTTTTACGATTCCGTTCTTTATTAGCATTTAGAACCTGATGCCTCTGAACTTCAGATTTAAGTGGGGCGGGTCGGGCTCGAACCGACGACGACAGAATTATGAGTTCTGGGCTCTAACCAACTGAGCTACCGCCCCTGACTTACCTGCGAATTGTATTAGACATGCATCTGTGCGATTTCCTCCGGACCCACGCTGCAACACCCACCGATGAGCTTCGCTCCCCGCTCTTTCCATTCATAGATCTGCATTTCGGAGAATCCGGATGTGGGAGGCCCAACCCATTCTTTGATTTCAGCATTCCAAAGCCGTCCGGAATTCGGATAAACCACAAATGGGATGCGTGACCTTGCAGAAGTAAGAAGTGGCGTGATGAATTCAGGCGCCGTGCAATTGATGCCAACACCGATCGCGCCAAGGCGCCCACTTACAAGTTTCACGGCATCTTTAAACAATTCACCTGAGGAAATATGTTTATCATCCTTACACGAGAAGCTGACCCAATACGGAATCTTTACATCTTCTTCCGCCAAGAGTTCGAGAATTGCTTCTGCTTCGAGAAGCTCTGGAATTGTTTCAATAGCCAGCAAATCTGGATTACTTTCAATCAAAACTTGAAGTCTCATACGATGAAAATCTTTGAGCCACTTCTTGCTTTTCCCGTAATTACCTCGATATTCAGATCCATCGGCAAGTGATGCTCCGTATGGGCCAACCGATGCAGCAACAAGAACGCCCGTGCCTTCCGTTGCATTACGAGCTAATTTTGTTGACAGAAGTAGCGCGTCACGAACATCGGACTCACTCCATCCTCGAAGTGCGCATCCATCCATAGAAATTTGATAAGAGCTAGAAATAATGACTTGAGCGCCAGCATCAACATAGGCCTTATGTGCAGCTTCAATTTGGTCGGGCGCAGTGCGCAGGAGTTCACCACTCCACAACGAAGTGTTGAGATTATTGCCCAATTGCTCGAGGGCCGTGGAAAGCCCGCCATCGAGAAGCATTGGGCGATTAAACACATGCACAATCTAATCTATTAACTATGATGAAGAGGTGAGAAAGCTTCTGGTTTTGCTAGTTCTAATCGGTATTGCTCCTGTGAGCCCAGCATTTGCAGCCCCAACATATGTTTTCCCAATTCAAGGGTGCAAAGTTACTTATGCACATTCGCATCATAATTATCCGGCTACAGATATCTTGGGTCCAAAAGGTTGCAAATTTGTTGCACCAACTGCTGGTTATATTGATGAAGTAAATCGCGTCGATCGCTTTTCGTGGAAGACCAATCTTGGCGCAGATCGCGGAGGTCTTTCCATTTCAGTAATTGGCGATGATGGCGTTCGATATTACGGTTCACATTTATCCAAAATTCCTGTTGAGATGGTTTCCGGGCTACGGGTTAATGCTGGGGATCTCATTGGGTACTTAGGTGCGACGGGGGATGCAAAGGGATTGGCACCGCATGTGCACTTTGGAATTTCATGGCCCACGCCTACCGGAATTTGGTGGGTACGACGCGGTGAACTTTATCCTTGGAAATATTTAGATGCATGGAAAGCTGGCAAGGATATGTCGCCGGCTAAAGCAGTTGCTGCGCTGGAAATTAAAATAGGAACAGTTCCGAAACAAGTTGGATATTAATTTTTTGACATAAAAAAACCGCCTCAAACCTTGCGGAATGAGACGGTCCTTTTAAAGTAAGGGTTTTACTTATGCAGGGTTTACTGCGTCAGCCTGTGGGCCCTTTGGACCTTGGACGACTTCAAAAGTAACTGCCTGACCCTCTTCGAGGCTCTTGTAACCATTTCCTTGGATAGCTGAGTAGTGAACAAAAACATCTTGTCCGCCGCCATCAACCGCAATGAAACCAAAACCCTTTTCAGAGTTGAACCACTTAACTGTACCTGTTGCCATGTAACTGTATTCCTTCGATAAATGTTGGCATCTAACAAAACATTAAACGCCGGTCTTCCTCTTCTGCATTTTTACCGAGAAACCAGACTTGCGTCAAGCTGAACTACGGGTACTGCCAAGCGTCGGACTAAGGGAGAGTCTAACCTCATACTCGACAGTATGGGAAAAAACTTTATGGGGGCCGAAAGGGACCACACGGGACTAGCGCAACACTCCCGAGAAGCGCATAATCATCCCCTCGAAACTGCTTGATTCTGCTGATCTGAGCGTGTTGATGGACTGGGGAAGGTCGCATCAGGTGCGTTCTTAGAGAGCAGTCGTATGTCTATTCCAGTGTCTATTCCAGTGTCTATTCCAGTGTCTATCACAAGCAATTCTGGTGATCTTCGGATCTATTCAGCGCCCAAGGCGCTTCTTCGCCATATCCAATGGTCGCTCAATTCTATTTTTGATTCCAAAGTTTCACTTGACTGGGTTTCGCAGCCACTAGCTGCTGGAACATTTGCATGTGAATTGCAATGGCGTTCTAATAAAGAATGCGCATCGAAGATTGCATCAACTCTAAAAAGCTGGCACTTCATTCGCTTTGAAGTTCGTGAATTCCCAACTGAAGGCGGGGAAGGAGTTCTCTATCGCTGCACGCCTGATCTTGGTTTACATCAAGCGGTGACTGCGAGCACCGGGGACATCATGATTCATGAAAATCGAATTCTCACCATTCTCTCGCAGAGCAAGGGCTTTGAAACTCTACGTGAAGGCATGGAAGGCGCGCTTGGCACAGCGTGGGATCACGAGCTTGAGTGCTTCAGGCGTGGAATCGATATTGAGCAATTGCCTATGAGGATTAGTATATGAACATGAAAATAAAGTCCCGCCAATTAGTTCTTCTCGCTGCAGCCTTGATTCTCTCCCTAGGTATCGGCTTCGCTGGTTCACTTATGGGAAGTGGGTTTTCCGCGCGTTCTGGAAATGCAATTACAGTTACCGGATCTGCAAAGGCATCAGCTACTGCTGACAATGTTGTATGGAATTTAATGGCTCAGGAAAGTTCTCCTGCCGTTGCAACAGCCGTGAGAAAAGTTGAGCAGAGTGTTTCTGCTGCAAAGGATTATTTGACCAAGGGCGGAATTGCCGCTGATGCTATTGAAACGGGCGCAATTAGCACCTTTGCTATTCAGCAATACATCAATGGAAACCAAACTGGAAAAGTTTTGGCTTATCAAGCAACGCAGAATGTGATTGTGCGTTCAAGTGATGTGACTTTGGTAAAGAAGCTCAGCGATGGAATCGGAGCGCTGCTTTCAACAGGCGTAAATGTTTATAACAACGGTCCTCAATATTATGTTTCTAATCTTGCAACTCTTCGCCCACAACTTCTTGCTGATGCAATGAAGGATGCGAAGCTTCGCGGTGAAGCGATTACTGGAGCCGTTTCTTCCAAGCTCGGCGCCGTTCTTTCTGTATCAAGTGGACCAGTTCAAGTAACTGCGCCAGATTCAGTGGATACAAGTGCGGGTGGAATGTATGACACTTCATCGATCGCAAAAACAGTAACTGTGACTGTATCTGTGAGCTTTAAAACCTCTCAATAATTTTGGAAGAATTAGCCTTCGAATGATTTAAAGATCAGCACGACGTTGTGGCCGCCAAAGCCAAATGAATCGTTGATTGCTGCAATAGGACCAGAAGGTAATGGGCGTGGAACATCGCGCACGACATCAACTTTTACAGCCTCGTCCAAATTCTCGATGTTAATTGTTGGGGGAGCCAAGCGATGCTTGAGCGCCAAAACCACAAATACAGATTCAATTGCGCCAGCTCCACCGAGCAAGTGGCCGGTCATCGACTTTGTTGCAGATACGGCAACGTGGCTCATGTGTTCACCAAGTGCGGCGGTCAGGGCATTCGCTTCAGCAACATCTCCTGCTGGTGTGGAAGTTGCGTGAGCATTTAGATGCACAACCTCGGAAAGATCTACGCCTGAATCACGGAGTGCAAACTTCACTGCGCGAGTAACTCCTGAACCTGAAGGATCTGGTGCGGCAATGTGATAACCATCGGATGTAAGGCCTTGTCCTGCTAATTCACAATAAATAGTGGCACCACGAGCTTGCGCGTGCTCTAGTGATTCCAAAATAACAACGCCGCCACCTTCTCCAAGAACAAAACCATCGCGGTCTTTATCGTATGGACGAGAGGCTTTTGTTGGGTCATCGTTGCGAGTAGAAAGTGCTTTCATTGCAGCAAAGCCAGCCATAGGAAGTTCATGCACTGCAGCTTCAACGCCACCAGCAATAACTATGTCGGCGCGGCCAAGGCGAATCATTTCCATGGCATAACCAATTGCTTCTGCGCCAGATGCACAAGCAGAAACAGGAGTATGAACTCCGGCTTGTGCCTTAAATTCCAAACCAACGTTGGCCGCTGGGCCATTTGGCATCAACATCGGAACGGTGTGAGGTGAAACTAAACGCGCACCCTTGTCACGAAGGATGTCGTATTGCTCGAGCATTGTTGTTACGCCGCCGATACCCGAAGCGATGACAACGCCGAGGCGTTCATGATCAACCTCAGGTGAACCAGCATCTGCCCACGCTTCACGCGCCGCAATCATTGCAAATTGCTCGGAACGATCCAAGCGGCGAATTTCAACTGGCTTCATTACTTCAACGGGTTCAACAGCAATCATCGCAGCAAACTTCACATTGACGGAAGTGATCATTCCTTCTGGAAGAAGGCGTGCGCCACTCTTTCCAGCAAGAAGTGCTTCCCATGTGCTTGGAACATCCCCACCAAGAGGCGTGGTCGCTCCAAGTCCAGTTACTACGACGCGAGTTCTAGACATTTTTTAGATAGATGCCTTGCAATTATGAATTTGCAACGATGAAGTTAACTGCATCAGCAACTGTTGTCATCTTTGTTACTTCATCATCTGGAATCTTTACGCTGAACTTTTCTTCAGCTGCAACAATGACTTCAACCATGCTGAGTGAATCGACTTCGAGGTCATCTGCGAACTTCTTCTCCATTGTAACCTGTGCGCCGTCGATGCCTGCAACTTCTACGACGATCTCGCGAATTCCTGCAAGTGCTACATCCTGTGTTAGTGCCATTGTTTTCTATTCCTTTTCTTTTATATTCTTTTATATTCTTTTTTATTGAGAATTGGTATTACGGTAGAACAACTACTTGGCTGGAGTAAACCAACCCTGCTCCAAATCCTATGAGAAGAGCCAACTTACCGCTAAGTTCTGGATTCTCGGCGAGTACGCGGTCCATGGCGAGGGGAATTGAGGCTGCGCTGGTGTTTCCAGTCGTCTGAATATCGCGAGCAATCACAATACCCTCCGGTAGCTCCATCGATTTCACCAGCGAATCGATGATGCGTTCATTTGCCTGGTGCGGAATGAAAGCTGCAAGATCGGAAGCTGTGATGCCAGCGGACTCAATTGCTTTCTTTCCAATTTGGGATACTTCATAAACTGCCCAGCGAAATACTCGTTGACCTTCTTGAGCAAGATCGGGCCAACCTACTTGATCAACGGTTGCACCCTTTTTGAAATCAAGCCACGAAGGTGTCATCAAGATTGCATCGCGATTATCTGCATCCGCGCCCCAAACAGTGGCACCAATTCCTACTTCATCAGATGGGCCAACAACGACAGCGCCAGCGCCATCTGCAAATATAAATGCTGTTGCACGGTCTGTGGGACTGGTGAAGTCAGAAAGTTTTTCCCCGCCAACAACTAGAACATATTTTGCTGTGTGGTTGCGAACTAAATCTGAGGCAATTCCAACACCGTAACTAAATCCAGCGCATGCTGCGCCAATATCAAAAGCTGCAGCCTTTGTATTTCCCAGGCGCGTTATTAGCTCTGTCGCAGCGCTCGGTGCTTGAAATGGATAGGTAATCGTTCCAAAAATAACTGTATCGATATCTGCTGCCGTTAATCCTGCGCGCTTGATGGCGATAATTGATGCTTCATAGGCCATGTCAATGAGGGATTCATCATCTGCTGCGAAATGACGAGTCTTAATTCCTGTGCGTTGTTGGATCCATTCATCACTTGATTCAATTGCATCCACAATTTCAGAGTTAGGAACGACTCGCGCCGGCCGGTATGCACCAACTGAAAGAATTCGGGTGTTCTGTGAAGGAGCAGGGTTTTGAATCTTCATTTTATTTTCCACCATGCTTTGCGACGAATTCACGTGCTGCGGGTAAATCTTCTGGAGTCTTCAAAGCAAAAGTTTCAATTTCAGGATGTGCGCGTTTAATCAAACCAACGAGTGTTCCAGCAGGTGGCATTTCAATAACTCCTGTGACACCCATGGAAGCAAGAGTATCCATGCAAAGGTCCCATCGAACCGGTCCAGCGATCTGTCCGACCATGCGATTGAGAAATTCACGCCCGCTAGATACCTGAGCACCTTCTTTATTGGAAAGAATAGAAATAGCAGGGTCATTTGCTGTGGTTTTTGAAGCAAGATCAGCCAATACAGAGACTGCAGGGGCCATCGCATCTGTGTGAAATGCACCAGCAACTTGCAATGGGCGAACGCGAGCACCTTCGGGTGGATTTTCTGAAAGAGCGGCCAGCGCTTCTAGCGAGCCAGCGGCGACAATCTGCCCTGCTCCATTTTCATTAGCTGGTGTAAGGCCAAGGTTGATCAGATGTGCCACGACCACGTCGCGATCCCCACCTAATACTGCCGACATTCCTGTTTTTGTAATCGCTGCAGCTTTTGCCATTTCACGGCCACGCGCAGAGACCAGAGCGAAGGCAGCATCTGCCTCTAGAATTTTTGCAAAAGTGGCAGCCGCGATTTCGCCAACGGAATGGCCAGCAACAACTGAGATTGCTTCATCGTTACCTGCAAACAAGGCTCCGGCGCCGGTCATGGCACCGAGAAGAAGTAGCGGTTGGGCATTTGCCGTATCGCGAATTTCATCAGCATCCGCACTTGTTCCAAGGCGTTGTAGGTCCACTCCGCAAATATCAGACCAATGCGCAACCATTTGAGAAATCTGGGGAACGTCTGCGAAGTGCTCAAACCAAGGAGTTAAGAATCCTGGAGTTTGCGAGCCTTGCCCTGGGGCCACGATTGCGAGCATTGCCAGAGTTTATTGCCTGCTTGCGATACTGCTTAGTAGGAAGTGAAATAGGCGCGGCAAACGCGATAAAACTCTAAAACCATCAAGAGGATTGCTGCTGGCAGGAGGTCAACTGAGCGTTTGAGAAACCACGGTAGTCCATTTTTAATTAACCAGATAACTCGAACTGATTTTGATTTTAGAGGCTGATCTTGGATAAGTGGCAGCGCCAAGTTCCATCCGCGGTTTCGTAATTGGATTGCCATTTGCCGAGCAAGAATCTGATGGCCAAAGGGTCCAGGGTGCATGCGATCAATATGCCAATTCTTTAAATTGTGAACATCAGGAATTTCTCTGGTGCGAATAAGAATGAGTCCAAGTTCGCTGGAAACTTTCTCGTACACCTCATTAACAGCTTCAACTCGTCGCCGCAACACGCGCTTGAGAAGAATCGGTAAGCGTAAAAGTTGGGTTGGATCATGAAGTTGAATCATAAGAATCTCACTTCCGCGACCAAGAAGGTTTGTACAGGTGCTCACTAAATTTTCATAAAGTACATCTGGGCAGAATCCATTTCGGAGCAGGTCATTTCCTCCAACAATGACTGCGCAGATATCTGGATCCACTTCAAGAGCGAGCGGTAGTTGAACATGCTTTACCTCCGTTGATTGCGCACCAGGACGAGAAAAATTGAAATAATTAATCTCGTCTCTAAAGTTTTCTTTTAGATAATGAGCCCATCCTCGAGGATTGCCGGCGGGATCGAAATCACCTGTTCCGTAGGCTGCGCTGTCGCCGATAACTGCAAAAGTGAGTTTCGGTGACATGAACATTATGCGACCTTCAAATTCTTTCGACTCTTTCGCACGATGAGTTGTGGCAAATCAGGCTGCTCATCCAACGCATCATGGAGTATCAACATATTGCGTACCGTTGCATCCCATGGCAAAGATTCGGCAACTTCTCGCGCGGTAATACTCATACGAGGACGCTTAAGGATGTGTTGTACAGATTCGGCAAAAGAAAATCTGTTATCACTTGCAACGGCGCCTGCTGGATGATGATGACGGTGAATCAGAAATTCTCCGACCGCACTGTTTTGTGAAGCCACTACTGGAGTACCGCTGGCTAGCGACTCCAAAGCGGCCAGACAGAATGTTTCAAGGGGCCCCGGTGCAAGTGAAATATCGGCAGAGGCCAAAATCTGTGCAACACGATTTCTATCTGCAATATATCCGAGAAAATCAACAGGCATTCCTTGCGCCTTGCGACGAAGCTTGTGCCATAAGGGGCCAGTGCCCACGTATACAAGTCGAGCCTTAATCCCTTTTTTCAATAAAATTTCTAGCGCATCGATACTTCTTTGCGGCTCCTTCTCCTTGGACATGCGACCGCAATGCACCAAGAGAACGTGAGCGCCTTTCAACATCGATTCCCGAAGCGCATCGGAATGCAAACTTGGATGGAAGGTTGCAAGGTCGACGCCGAGGGGGATGCAGACCAAATTATCGATCGCTAATTCTTTGAACTCTTTGGAAGCAAATTCCGTCGTTGCGACTACATGGTCAAAACTGCGCGCCAATTTAAGATTATGTCGATTAACTAACCTCTTCCGCAAGAAACTAGGCAAAAATGGAGCAAAGCGATCCACGAGCCCGAGAAGGGTTTCATGGCTAAACACAACGGAAGGAATTCCATTTTCCCGTGCCCACAATCCAAGGGAAGTAAGCGTGAAGCGATCTGAAACTTCCAGACGATCTGGCTTGAGATTTTTGAGAATACGCTTTAGCTCAACGTTGTTTCGTATGATGCGATAACCACCGCTTTGTGGAAGAGCAACACCTGGCAGAGTGATTTTTCGACCATATGGCGTTATCTCTTCTACGTAGTTGATACCAGGCACGATGTAGATGAAATCATGACCATAGTGCTGGTAACCCTTTCCAAGTTCGTGAAGGGTGGTCTTAATTCCACCGGAGTTGGGACCATAAAAATTTGCCACGTGAACAATTCTCATGCTGCGCTGCCTTCCAATTGAGTTTGGGAGATTACCGAGCTGTAATGGTTCATCAATTGGGAATTAACAAAATCCCAGGTGCGTTCTTGGACAGTTTTGCGACAAAGTACTTTCATTTCTTGTATGTCATTACGTTGACGAAATAGGTTCACTGTGGCTACAAGTTCACTGTGATTAGATGTGTCAATCACGTACCCAGTTTCACCGTGAGCGACAAGATCTGCCGGTCCACCGGTCTTTGGGACAATGCTCGGGACTCCAGAAGCGAGTGCTTCTTGTACAGCCTGACAAAATGTTTCATTAGGACCGGGATGGATAAATAGATCAAAGCTCGCATAATGCTTTGCTAGTGAATCACCGCTCTGGAATCCTGTAAATATTGCATGAGGAAGTTCACGCTCAAGCTTTGTTCGTGCTGGGCCTTCACCGACTATGACAAGCTGAATACTCGAATCTGCATCCAACACTTTAAGGTCTGAAATTCTCTTTTCATTTGCAATTCTTCCGACATAACCGATGATTGTTTTTTCTGGAGCGCCCCAAGCTTCGCGCAAGTTTTCAGACCGGGCCTTTGGGTGAAATAGAATCGTATTTACTCCGCGGCGCCAGAGTTCAACATTTTCTACCCCAAGACTTTCTAATTCTTTACACGCTGAAGTTGATGGTGCCAAAGTGAGATTTGTGTTTGAGTGAATTTTTCCAACAATTTTGCGAAGCGAGCTGTATGCGACATTGAGCCCGTAATGTCGAGCAAATCCGGCAATATCTGTTTGATAAATTGAAACCGTTGGGATTCCCACACGCTTTGCTACTTTGCTTGCATATCCTCCGAGTACAAGCGGAGAGGCAAGATGCAAGACATCGGGGGAGAATCCATCGAGAAGATATTCAAGTCTTTTTGTTGGCAATCCAAAGGGCATGCCGACGGGAAGAAAAGACTGCGTAGGAATTGAAGGAACTCGCTTAACCTTGAACCCGCGATACTCTTTTGCGCCGCCTTCACTTTCTGGGGCGATCACAATGGCTTGGTGGCCTTTTTCTTCCAGGTGCTCCAGCACGCGCAGGACTGAGTTCGTAACGCCATTGATCTGCGGCAGAAAAGATTCTGTGACGATTCCAACTCTCATGGGATGAGGGTCAGGCACGCGAGCAACCTCAAGGAAGGGTTGAGGTTAAGTGTCTCTTAAGGTCTCGTGAACAAGCGGGAACGCAATTACTAGAACTTGCTAGAACTTGCTTGCGCTTACTTGAGCTTACTTGAGCTTGCAAATGAGTTACTGGTCAGTAGCATTACGCCCATGAAGATTGCTGTGTGCGTAAAACAAGTTCCAGATTCTTGGGCCGAGAAAAAGATGGGCAGTGATGGTCGCCTAGATCGCGCGAGTGCCGACGCAGTTCTCAATGATTTAGATGAATATGCCGTTGAAGAAGCACTCAAACTTGTGGAAGCCCATTCACCAACAAATGAAGCTGGTGAGGGAAGTGGCCACAGCATCACAATTATTTCGATGGGTCCAGAAAGAGCGAGTGAAGCTGTTCGCAAAGCACTTTCCATGGGCGCTGATGATGCGATTGTTATTACTGATGAAGGGTTGGCAGGAAGTGATGCGCTCGCTACCTCATTGGTACTTGCTGCAGCAATCAAAAAAGGTGCCTACGACGTAGTTATTTGCGGAACTGAATCAACGGATGCGCGAATGAGCGTTGTGCCGGCGATGTTGGCAGAACGCCTTGGTTATGCCCAACTTACTTTTGCAGGAAGTGTGATGTTAGAAGGAAGCGCCATCTCCATTGCAAGGCAGACTGAATTTGGCGTAGAACAAATGAGCGCTCCATTTCCGGTTGTTATCAGTGTTGTAGAAAAGATTAATGAGCCTCGTTACCCATCATTTAAAGGCATCATGGCTGCGAAGAAAAAAGTAATCGCTACAAAGTCTCTAGCGGATTTTGGTATTAGTGCGCAAAGTGCGTGGAGCGTCGTAAAGGATTCTGCAATTCGCCCACCACGTGGCGCCTGCGTCAAGGTCACAGATGAAGGAGATGGCGGAAATCAATTAGTCACCTTCCTTCGAGAGCGCAGACTTGTATGAGCACAGTATTGATTCTTGTAGACCATGTTGGTGGCGTAGTTCCACCGGCCGTTGGAGAGTTAGCAACTTTTGGCAAACGAATGGGTGATGTCACGGCAGTAATTTGCTCCAGCAAATCAGCTGATCTAATCCCGCAGTTATCTGCTTTTGCAATTTCCAAAGTGATTGTTTGTGATGGCGTTGAATTCGAGAAGTTCTCAGTCGGAGCAACTGTGCAAGCGTTGTCGGCCGTTGTTACTCAAGTGAATCCTTCTGCAGTTTTAATCTCATCAACGGCGCGCGGTAAAGAGATTGCTGGGCGTTTGGCAGTGCGATCCAATTCGGGTCTGATTACTGATGCGATTGATATCGATGCAAATTGTGTTGCAACACAATCCGTTTTTGGTGGATCAGCAACAGTGCATTCAACTGTTTCCCATGGCACGCCAATCGTGACTATTCGATCCAACTCGATTGAAATAGAGGCAGGTAGCGGAGCTCCAATCGTGGAGCACGTTGCAGTTACATTTGATGGAAGCGATAAAGCAACGGTTACATCCGTTGAACCTGCACTTAAAGGCGGGCGCCCTGAACTCACCGAAGCATCGATTGTCGTTTCTGGTGGCCGGGGCACCGATGGAAACTTCGCGCCAGTTGAAGAATTTGCAGACTTGCTAGGAGCTGCAGTGGGAGCATCTCGCGCAGCAACAGATGCCGGTTGGTATCCACATTCACATCAAGTCGGACAAACGGGCAAAACTGTAAGTCCTCAACTTTATGTCGCTTGTGGAATTTCTGGCGCCATTCAACACCGTGCTGGAATGCAGACAAGTAAGACGATTGTTGTAGTCAACAAAGACCCTGAGGCTCCGATCTTTGAAGTCGCTGATTTTGGGGTGGTAGGCGACCTTTTCAACGTGCTTCCTCAAGCAAGCGGAGCGCTGAAGTTGGACTAGTTAAGGCAGACTAGAATTGCCTGATGGCAATTTACTTGGATCATGCGGCGACCACGCCAATGCTTCCTGCTGCCATCGATGCATATTCGCGCCAAATGGCAGAAATTGGTAACGCATCTAGTCTTCACGCGCAAGGACGCGCGGTTCGCAAAGCCGTTGAAGAAAGCCGCGAACTCATTGCTCGAGCTGCGGGTTGTGATGCAACTGAAATTATTTTTACAGGGTCAGGCACCGAAGCAAATAACTTAGCAATAAAAGGTTTCTTTTGGTCAAACTCAAAGAAAAATACGATCATTGTTTCAACTATTGAACATCATGCAGTTTTAGATCCGATTGAATGGCTAGCCGAACATGACGGTGCGAAGATAATTTATGCTCCAGTTGATTCACGCGGTGTCATCAATCTTGAGGCACTTGCAAAAATTGTGAATGAGAACCGGGATGAGATTGCGCTCATTGCTGTAATGCATTCCAATAATGAAGTTGGAAGTTTGCAACCTATTTCTGATGTGGTTGAGATTGCTGGAGATATACCCGTACATACGGATGCGGTTCAAAGTTTTGGCAAGATTGTTTTCGACTTTGCAGCCCTTGGGGTTACATCGGCCACAGTGAGCGCTCATAAACTTGGGGGACCACTTGGCGTTGCTGCGCTAATTTTGAAACGCGGCCTTGATATCACTCCGCTATTGCACGGGGGTGGGCAGGAACGCGATATTCGTTCAAGCACGGTAAATGCGCCCGGCATCGTTTCTTTTGCCACAGCTGTGGATCAGTCTCTGATGAACCTTCGAGATAACTATTTCAAAGTAAATGAACTTGCAACCCAATTGCGTAATGCGATTAAGGCCGGCATCCCTACAGCAGTCTTCAATGGTTCAAGTGAGGAAAGTTTGCCTGGGATTGTGAATGTAACTTTTCCTGGGACAAAGAGTGAAACTCTGCTTGTGCGTTTAGATCTGGCAGGAATTAGCGCATCACAAGGTTCGGCATGCAGCGCTGGAGTGCAACGCCCAAGCCATGTCCTGCTTGCAATGGGAATTTCAGAGGATGATGCCGATGCAACCATTAGGTTTTCACTTGGAAGTTCGAGCACCGAGGAAGATATAAACACTGTCGCCAAAGTCATTGCAGATGTGGTTGAGAAGGCAAAATTATGAAGATTGTTGCAGCCATGTCAGGGGGAGTGGACTCGGCGGTTGCCGCCGCTCGTATCGCCGAGCAAGGCCATGAAGTAATTGGTGTTCACCTTGCGCTTTCAAGTAATCCGCAGAAATATCGCAGTGGAGCTCGTGGATGTTGCACTATCGAAGATAGTCATGACGCGCGGCGCGCAGCAGACATGATTGGAATTCCTTTTTATATCTGGGATATGGCCGAAGAATTTCATGACAGCGTTGTAGAAAACTTCATCGAAGAGTATGCAAATGGCCGTACTCCTAATCCTTGCCTTCGTTGTAACGAGAAGATTAAATTTGCAGCAGTTTTAGAACGAGCAAAGGGCCTCGGCTTTGACGCCGTTGCAACTGGGCATTATGCACAGATGCGCGAAACCGAACTTGGACGCATGATGTATCGAGCAGTTGATCCAGGCAAAGATCAGTCCTACGTTTTAGCTGTGCTTAATGAAGAACAATTATCTGGTGCGCTTTTTCCATTGGGCGATACTGTTAAAGATGATGTGCGAATTGAAGCGAAGAAGCGCGGGCTCTACGTTGCCAACAAACCAGATTCACATGATATTTGTTTTATCCCATCGGGAAATAACGCAGGCTGGTTACGCGATCGACTGGGCGCGGATAATGGCCCGATTGTTGATGAAGACGGAAATCAAGTTGGTGAACATCAAGGAGCCTACACATACACGATCGGACAACGTCGTGGACTCAATCTTTCTGTCCCAACAGAAGGTGGAATTCCTCGCTATGTGTTAAAGATTGAACCTAAGTCCAACACAGTTGTTGTTGGCGCCAGAGAAGCACTTGCTATTTCACATATTGAAGGTGAGAAAGCAATTTGGTGTGGTCCCATTCCGCAATCAGGTGTGGCACACCGAGGCTTTGCTCAAGTGCGCGCTCATGGAACACCTTTACCTTGTGAATATCGCACGGATGGAAAGAGCATCATCGCCGAACTTGATGAGCCACTTTTTGGTCTTGCAACCGGTCAAGGACTTGTTATTTATGACGGGGATCGCGTGGTTGGTTCTGCGACTGTCAGCGCTACGAAATAACCTTTACTTACCATGGCCACTGATTCCACTGATTCCACTGAGTCCACTGGGCGCCGCGCGATTTCACAGCTGACCGAAGTAATCCGCGACCATCAATTTCGTTATTACGTTTTGGATAAGCCGATTATTTCTGATGGTGAGTTTGATTCACTCCTAAAAGAGTTGCAAGCACTCGAGAGTAAACATCCGGAATTTAAGGACCCTAATTCCCCGAGTGATCTTGTAGGCGGTGGGTTCTCCACACATTTCACACAGCACGACCACATTGAGAAAATGATGAGTCTGGACAATGTATTTGGAACTGATGAACTTGATACGTGGTTTGCGCGGATTGAGAAATCCGGTGTGCAGAATTCATGGCTTTGTGAAGTAAAAGTTGATGGTCTGGCAATAAATCTGCTGTATGAAAAAGGCAAACTCATTCGTGCGCTGACCCGCGGAAACGGAACAACAGGAGAGGATGTCACTCTCAATATCAAAACTATTTCCGCCATTCCACATGAACTTGCCGGTAAGAATATTCCAGAACTTCTAGAGGTTCGCGGGGAAGTATTTTTCCCGGTAGAAGCATTTAATGAATTTAATGATGGGCTCGAGGAAGAAGGAAAGCAACGCTTTGCAAATCCTCGTAACGCAGCTGCCGGTTCACTTCGCCAAAAAGATCCACGCGTGACGGCATCGCGCCCACTGTCGATGGTTGTTCACGGAATCGGTGCATCTAGCGGGGTCACTTTTGCTTCCCAAAGTGAAGCGTACGAGCTTTTAAATTCTTGGGGTTTGCCGACCAGCAAGCGTTTCAAGGTGGCTACATCTCGCCAGGAAGTGATTGATTTCATCGAATACTATGAAAAGCATCGTCATGATGTTGAGCATGAAATTGATGGAGCAGTTGTTAAAGTAAATGAAATAGCGATTCAAGAAGATT
Source organism: uncultured Actinomycetes bacterium (assembly GCA_903844115.1). Lineage (GTDB taxonomy): Bacteria > Actinomycetota > Actinomycetes > Nanopelagicales > Nanopelagicaceae > PALSA-747. The sequence continues at coordinate 2,879 of CAIMSI010000065.1, read as the reverse complement.
TAGGTTTCACCTCGCGCGCTCCAAAGTGGGCAATTGCTTTCAAATATCCACCGGAAGAAGTCACTACACGTTTGCTGGATATCAAAGTAAGCGTTGGTCGCACCGGACGCGTGACGCCCTTTGCTTACATGGAACCTGTGATTGTTGCCGGATCTACCGTCACAAATGCAACTCTTCATAATCAAGAAGAAGTTATCCGTAAGGGAATCATGATTGGTGATGTTGTAGTAATTCGCAAAGCCGGAGATGTAATCCCTGAGGTATTGGGCCCGGTTATTGAGCGTCGCACTGGAAGTGAGAAGTCCTTTGTTATGCCAACGAAGTGTCCAGATTGCGGTAGCGCGCTACGGGCAATGTCTGATGGCGATGTAGATCTTCGTTGTCCTAATTCGCAGAGTTGCCCGGCGCAATTGCGTGAACGTATTTATTACATTGGATCTCGCGCCGCCCTTGATATCGATGTGCTTGGGTATGAGGCTGCGACTGCGATGCTCGCTGATGGCTTACTTTCTGATGAATCCAAACTTTTTTCTCTCACATCCCAGGATCTTTCTCACTCACAATTTTTCCTTAAGAAAGATGGGACTCTGGGGGCGAATGCAGAGAAATTCTTGGCCGCCTTGGAGGTCGCAAAGAGCCGTCCACTTTGGCGCGTAATTGTCGCTCTCTCCATCCGCCATGTGGGACCTACTGCCGCGCAATCTTTAGCAAAGAATTTCGGATCACTTGATGCGATCCAATCGGCATCCCTTGAAGAGTTGGCAAGTGTTGATGGCGTGGGTGAAATCATTGCGCAGGCCGTAGTGGAATGGTTCTCCGTTGATTGGCACCGCGAAATTGTGAAGAAATGGGGCAAAGCCGGAGTTTTACTCGTTGATGTTCAAAAAGAGAACACGGCCGCGCAAACACTTGCTGGATTGACACTTGTTGTCACGGGATCGCTCATTGACTTCACTCGTGATGGAGTCTCAGAAGTTATTGCACTTCATGGAGGAAAAACTAGCTCTTCGGTTTCCAAAAAGACTGATTACGTAGTTGTCGGTGAAGCTCCGGGATCCAAGGCAGCAAAAGCTGAAGAACTTGGGGTGCCAATACTTGATGAAGCTGGTTTTAAGGCTTTGCTAGCCGGCAAAACGGGAAAGAAGTCGTAATTTTCACCTTTGCGCTTGCGATAAAGTTCGGTTATGAGACATTTTCTACTTGAAGGCGCAACACGTCACCTTCCTGCTGCTCCGCTTTTCTATGGCATCTTTACATTCTCAGTGCTTGCACTTTTTTTGTATCTAGTTCTTCGTCTTGATCAAGATTAAGAAATAGGTAATAAAATCGCACACGTAGGCATCTTGGGTGGGACTTTTGACCCCATTCACCTTGGGCATATTCATATTCTTAAGGCACTTGCCCCACAATTTGATCAGTTGATGGTTATTCCATCTGGTGAGCCTCGCTTGCGCCCAGAGAAGCCTCAAGCCTCTGGCAACGATCGGTTGGAAATGTGTATCGCAGCGTTGGATGACCTGCCAAATGATTTACAGGAAAAGATTGTTGTTAATGATTTAGAAATCCGCCGCAAGGGCCCAACATATGCCATTGAAACGGTCAACCAACTTCGTGCATTTAATACCCGCGATACTTTTACATTGATTCTTGGCAGTGACGCCGCAGCTAATTTTGATAAGTGGTACCGCGCCGATGCAATAACAAAGATTGCTTCAATACTCGTCGTGAAGCGTCCAGGGGATGCTCAATCCAAATTTGAAGAAGTTGCAATCAAGGCGTTGGATGTATCTGCAACAGGTGTTCGAGAAGCTTTTGCACAAAAGAAGTCGGTTGCAGAGATGATCTCTCCATCCGTTCTCACCTATATCAAGGAGCACAAGCTTTATGGCAGCAAGTAAGAAAGTTATCGAGCTCACGCAGCTTGCAGCAGAAGCAATTAACGAAAAATTAGGGCTTGATATTGTTGGTCTAGATATGACAGACCAGCTAATTCTTTCCGAAGTCTTTTTGATTGCAACTGCTCAAAATGAACGACAAGTAGATGCAATTGCCGATGGTGTTTTTGAAGCGTTAGCAAAAATTGGGGAGAAGCCAATTCGCAAAGAGGGAAGTGGCCAGTCGATATTGCTGGATTACTCAGATCTAGTTGTTCACATCCAAAGCCAAGAGCTACGCCAGTATTACATGCTTGATCATCTTTGGAATGACTGCCCTCGCATAGAGTTGCGATTGGATATGACTCGGTAATGTCTTCAGGCTCAGAATTGTTCGAAGGTGTGCGCTTAGTTATTTGGCGCCACGGTCAGACTGATTGGAATATAGATAATCGCTTTCAAGGTCATTCAGATATTCCACTCAATAAAGTTGGCCATTATCAAGCATCACATGCTGCAAAAATTCTTGCTGGTATGGATCCAGTAAAAATCGTTGTGAGTGATTTAATCCGCGCGCAAGAGACTGCAGCAAAACTATCTGAAATTGTTGGAGTACCCATTGAAACTGATCCGCGCCTTCGCGAAACAAATGGCGGTAATTGGGAGGGAAAAACCGGTACCGAAAATCGAGCAAATGATTCAGCAAGATTTATCGGATGGATATCAGGAGATGATGGCCCCGCTGGTGAAATTGGAGAACGCCGATCTGAAGTTGCAAAGCGCGCGCAGGAAGGTGCGATGGCAGCTCTTGATGGCATGAAAGGCACCATTGTTTTGGTTACACATGGCGGTACAGCCAGGTGCTTACTAGGTACGTTACTTGAGTTGGAATTTTCCGATTGGGGCGCACTGGGCGGCTTGTCCAATGCACAATGGTCGGTTGTTGAATATTCCAAGTATCTAAATCGCTGGACTCTGGTCGAGCACAATGCCGGGTCAATTCCT
>CAIMSI010000064.1 GCA_903844115.1 uncultured Actinomycetes bacterium | reverse complement strand
TACGTACTTCAGGTTGCGGACCGACTTCGCTTAGAAGTGAGTGCTCTTCGTCCCAAAGTTGCTGAAGCGGTTCGTAGTGGAGCTCGTAAGTACATTGACAATGAACCACCAACTGAGAGCGCGCCCATGCAACGCGCGCCACTTTCACCAATGCCTCGACCGGGCCTCGAAGCACTTCGACTCTGTGTTCACGCCCAACCAGCGATTAAAGAGCGATTCGTTATTCATTACTTCATTAATGAAATTCAGCGTGAAATCTTTGAAGGTATTTCATCGGGACAGCCAATTAGCGATGTCATAGAGAAGCTGAGTCAACAAGGTGAAGAAGAAGCCGCCCAAGTCCTTAGCGAGATTGTCGTTTCAGAGCTAGACCGTGACTACGGAGAACGTGAAGTGTCGGCAGTCATTGCGCAGCTCCTAAGAGCTGCGGTAACTGAGGAATTAAAGAACGTTGAACGAGAACTTCGTGATGGGTCTATTGCTCCTGACGTGGCAATGGCGACTATTCGTGACGTCAAGATTCGCATTGATTTGCTTGGTGGAGCTCAGGCTGCAGAAGCTGAGCAGGATCTGCGTGCTTGGTTAGAAGAGCGCGCCACTTCGTGAACAACTCACCAAGGGGAGTCATTGGCGGTCTAGTCATGACGCCACCATTAAGTGTGGAAGAAGAGCGCAGGCTTCACCCAGTTATTCAAGCGGGAAGAAAAGCTGCAGCCATTCTTGCAAAAGGAAAAGTTACCGATCAAGCAAGACGTAGAAAACTACAGCGTGAGCGCCAAGAAGGTCAAGACGCAGAGACACGGCTACTGCAAGCAACCTGTGGACTTGTGCGCACACGAGTCATGGAACGTGGATATCGGTTCGGTAGCGAAGACCTCGAAGCCGCAGGTATTGAAGGCCTCGTTAATGCGCTGCATCGTTTTGACCCAAAACAGGGGACCCGATTTTCAACGTACGCAAACTACTGGATTATGAAACTTGTAAATCAAGCGGTGCAACAGCAAGCTGGTCTAACTGATTCTGAAATGCGACAAGTACTCGCATTGCAAAAGCTTGAGCGTCTTCACCCAACCAAGCGTCTAACTAAAAAAGATGTCGCGGAGGAGCTTGGAATTTCGCAATCGAAAGCTATAGAACTGCTTCAAATGAACCGTGATCTGAATGCACGACGTTATGAGCAGGTGGCACCTTACGAGATGAGTGAAATAAAGCAAACCAGTGATCCTGGCGATGCTCCGTCATGGGTGATTGATGCACTTCGTGAGCTCTGCGGGGAAGACTTTGATGCATTTTGGCAAGCAACATTTCGAACCATGTCGATTGAAGAGATTGCGAACAAGAAGGGCATAAGTCGACAAGGTATGACAAAGCGGATTGAACGTTGTCGCAGAGCAGTTCGTGAAAGCCCGGTTGCTGAGCGACTTCAGAGGTGGTTTGACCAGCAGTAGTGCCTAGTTGTGGGTGCTAATGTTTATTTACCTTCGGGTGCAATCCCAGATAGCTCAATTGGCAGAGCAAGCGACTGTTAATCGCTAGGTTGCAGGTTCGAGTCCTGCTCTGGGAGCTTATTTTACGGAAATCCGTATTTTCGCTTTCTTTTGAATCAATGTCTACGTCAATTGGTTCTGCGCCTACTGTTAGGCATTATGAAAATACTTATCGTTGGCGGCACATCCTTTGTTGGAAGATCTATTGCACATGCGGCAGTAGCAAAAGGACACGATGTCTCTGTTCTTAATCGTGGAGTAACTCCTAATGATTTACCAGATTCTGTACATCGGTTGATTGGTGACCGCCAGGGAGATCTCTCAGTACTTAATGACAAGTCATTTGACGTAACTATCGATGCAATTGCATATCGCCCTAAAGACGTTGAACAACTTGCAAAGGCGCTTGGTAATAGAGGAGGCCATTACATTCAGATCTCTTCTATTTCTGCGTATAAGTACCCAGCGGCAGTTGGGGCCAAAGAAGATACCCCAATTTTGGAACTTGGAACTACTGACCTAGATGCTCCGGTCGATGGTCAAACATATGGGCCGCTTAAAGCAGCGAGTGAGCGAGCTGCTCATGAATACTTTGGTACGAATGTTGGAATTATTCGTCCTACGTACGTAATTGGATCACACGATAAAACAATGCGCTTTCCATACTGGGTTGCTCGCATTCAGCGTGGGGGAAAAGTTGCATTCCCTGGACCGGCAAGCAGCGCAATGCAGTGGATTGATGCACGCGACTTAGGTGAATTCACGGTTTTAATGGCTGAAAAGAAATTTGTTGGTGGAGTTCATATCTGCAGCCCTTCGTTGGGGATGGGCTTCGGTGATGTGCTGCAGCGAATTGCTAAGCGCGTTGGGCCAAGTGGTACTGAGCTCGTAGAAATTGCGCCATCGAAGCTAAGTGATTCATCATGGTTCGAGAAGTTCCCACTCTGGTCTGGTGGATTTGATCCAACATCTCTTGCAATAAATAATGAGTACGCAGTGTCACTTGGGCTGACACTTCGTAGCCTCGAAGAGAGCATTGATGACACCGCTAGCTGGCTCAGTGATATTCCATGGTCGGAAAACTGGCTAAATGCTGATGCAGAACAGACTCTTTTTGAAGACTGATCTATTTAAATTCTTGGTGCGAACTAATCGCAGTTGAGTCCAGAATGTTATTTGAACTGAGCGTTCCAAGTTTCTGCAATCTCTCGTCGAGTTGCAAACCAGACATCACCGGTTCCTTTTGCGTACTCAATAAATTCATCAAGTGCCGAAGCACGTCCTGCTTGGCCTGACCATCGTGGGTGTAGGCCAATCGACATCATTTTTGGAAATTCCTCACCTTCTTTGATCAGCAAGTCAAGCGCTCGGCGACAAGTCTCAAAAAAATCAGATGGTGCACTGAAATTCCCAGAGACATATCTGACATCGTTATACGTGAGCCCATAAGGCACGACAAGATGAGAAGTATTTCCTACGTTCACGTAATAGGGAAGATCATCGTTATATGCATCTGAGTCATAGAGGAATCCGCCTTCTTCAACAAGAAGCTCTCTCGTATTTATGCTCGGCATCCATCTTGAATACCAGCCCACTGGTCGTTGACCGCAGGTTTGCTGGATTGACTCCACAGCCATTTTGATTCGAGCACGCTGTTCATCAACGCTCAATTTCCAGTCTTCAGCCCATCGCCAACCATGCGCACAGGGCTCATGATTCTCTTCTCGGATCCATTCAGCAACACTTGGATTCTTTTCCAGTGCAACGGCTGCGGCGAAAAATGTACAACGTATACCGTGACTTTTGAGAATTCGCATAATCCGGTGAATTCCCGCTCGACTTCCATATTCGTAGACAGATTCAGTGGCTAAATCTCGGTATTGAGTATCTACCGGGCGGTTTAGTTCCCCCAAGCCTTCGTTTAGTTCATCGTTATTTGCGAAAGATTGTTCGCTACCTTCTTCATAGTTAACAACAATGCTTACTGCAACTTTTGCTCTGCCAGGCCAATTCACCTTTGGAAGATTTCGACCATACCCCACAAGGTCACGTTCTGGTCCAGAAAAATTATTTGTCATTATGAGTTCCGATGTGCTTGATTACATCATGGCTGCTTATAACGTCTGCGTATTGACGTTGAAATTCAAAAAGTGCAACATCATGTGAGATCTTGAAACGATCAAAAACAGCATCTGCGACAACAGTCACTCGAAAATTATTCGACATTGCGTCAATAACTGTTGCCCGTACACAGTTGCTTGTTGATCCACCCATGACAATCAAGCTGTCAATGTTTCTATCAACGAGGTACGAAAGTAAAGGTGTGCCAAAAAATGCACTTGGCTTTTTCTTTACGAATGAGATTTCACTGGAGAGAGGGGCAGTTTCTTCAATGAACTCTGCTCCTATTGAACCTTCGAGGCACCAGCCTTCACTGTTAAGCAATGCTCGCTTTCTGCCATAAACACCAATATCTTTGCCATCTCGGCTCAGTACAAATTGAGTGTGGAATACAGGTATTGAAGTTGCCCGAGCGGCGGTGAGTACTGCAGAAATTCGCTTAACACTTAGTGCTCCTGCTTCACCGCAACTTGATGGAAACTCGAGATCAGCAGGCATTGAAGATGGGGGAGACATGTAATTTTGAACGTCAATAAGTACGAGTGCAGGTCGCTCACCAATGCCAACTGGATTGCCAAATTTGGCGTTCGAAAGTTGTGAACGCTCTGACTCAGTTAGATACTTATCAATAAAATTTTCGGAACCCATAGGAACCTTTCGTTAAATAATCGCTACTGGGGCCACAGGCACTCCAGATGCGCCCTTGAGTCGTGCCGCCGCGAGCATGAAGCAGAACTCTGAGATGTTTCGAGCGGCTAACTCTTCGGTTGCGACATTCTCAAGGATGTACTGGCCGTAGAGGGCAATGAGGTGTTGATGAACTGGAAATGATCCTTCTTCTTTAAGTCCCGGAACAAGTTCAACGGCCCAGTTGTCAGCCCCAACAACAGCTACCCGACGCTCACTCAGCCACTTCGCAGCGCCCAGAGCAATGCCAGGCTCACTTGATGAATATTTAGCAGGGTCACTGTGCCAGTACGTTCCCCATCCAGTGTGCAAGAGAACGCAGTCACCAGAACTGACTTCTACTTCAGCCTGTTTTTGTGCGTTATCTAAGTCTTCAGCTGTTATGCAGTACGCACCGTCAAGTGACGTCACGCCCTTTAGCTTCGCGATGTTCAGCAACACGCCTCGAGTAATGAGTGGTGGAATACTTTCAATTCCTAGTTTTAGAAGTCCTTGCCCAGTTGCAATGTCGGAATACTTGGCACCGTTATAGGCATAATTACCAATTCCAATATGTCCTAAAGCATCAATGTGTGTTCCACTGTGTAGAGCACCAGAAACAGCTTCTTCAACGTATGACTGTTGATTTTCTCCTGAATAGTTCTGAGGCAAAATACTTTCAAGTGTCATGTGGTGCTTCCAGTAGCGCCACATCTGGGTAGGAGAGTTTTCGTCAAGAATTCTTCCAAGTGGAATTCTTTCTCCAATTTTTATTAGCTGCGTCGCAGAGAGAACCTTGTTTGGTGTTATTTCGTTTGCTGCACCTATGACGTCGTCAGTTCCGTATCGGTTGGGCCAGTTTGGTTCAACTTGCTCACTTGTCATTACGAATTACTCCTATTTTGTTTAATAATCGACAGTATCTCTTCTCGATCTGCGTCAATTTGATTACGTCCAGTGAATTTAATTTCACCTGGCGTGCGGTCCAATTTAGGAACCACATTCTGCATAAGTACATCGCCAAGGTCAGGATCAGCAACTCGAATTATTGACTCTCGTTGCTTATAATGCTCATCTTCTGTGATTTGTTGGATGTTGAGCACTGGGGCAATTGGCGCCTCTTCATTTTCAAAGGCTTCTAATACTTTGCTAAGTGTATGCAGACGTACCCACTCAGAAACAAGTGAATCTACAGCGGGGGCATTCGCTACACGATTAGTGCTTGATGAAAATCTCTCATCAGAAGATGCTTCGGGATGACCAATCGCTCGAAAAATTCTGTCGGCGATCTGCTGTGTTCCACCAGAAAGCGCCACCCAATGCCCATCACTTGTCTCGTAGCAATTTCTTGGCGCAGTTCTTGGGGACATGTTCCCTTGGCGTTCTTGAACAACACCTAATTGGTCGTATTCAATAACTTGAGGACCGAGAATGTTAAACAGTGGCTCGTAAAGACTTAGGTCAATAACTTGTCCGACGCCGCTGCCTTGCGCATCGCGCCAATAAAGCGCCATCATCACTGCGTATGTTCCCGTAGTCGCGGCGACACCGTCAGCAAGCCCAAAAGGAGGGAGAGTTGGAGGGCCGTCAGCTGGACCAGTTATGTATGCGAATCCAGACCATGCTTCTGCCAAAGTACCGAAGCCAGGCTTTTGTGCATTTGGACCAGTCTGACCAAACCCAGATACTTTTAGAATCACAAGACCTGGATTGATCTCATGAAGCGATTCTGCGCCAAGTCCCCATTCATCCATGCGCCCAGGACGAAAATTCTCAATAAGTACATCAGCCCAGAGGCACAATTCCTTGACGATTTCTCGATCGTTCGGATCATGTAAATCCAATGAAATTAGTTTTTTATTACGCGAAATTATTTTCCACCAAAGTGGTGAGCCGTCTTTTGTTTGCCCCCACCTACGCGCATCGTCACCTCGTGCGTGCTCAACCTTGATTACCTCAGCACCAAAATCACCCAAGTTCGTAGCAATGAGCGGACCGGCATAAAGACTCGATAAATCAAGTACTTTCACTCCACCGAGGGCGCTAGGGGGAACACCTGGAATATTTGAATGACTTGTGGACATTATTTATCGAATGTTCTTGAATGACATTAAGTCTCGGGCGCGTTTTACAATTGCTTCATCAACCAATTGACCATTCAGTGCAAAAGCACCAACACCATTTCGTTCGAATTCTTCAAATTTTGTAATTAATTCAGTCGCCCAAGCCAATTGCTCGCTTGAGGGCTCGAAAGCACTTCTAATAATCGCAACTTGGTCCGGATGAATAGCGTGCTTGCCGCTGAATCCCATTTCCGCGGCAAATTGAGCTTCGATTGCAAGTGTCTCAGAGTTTTTAACGTCTAAATAAACGCCATCATGTGGAGCTACCAGGTTATTCAACCTCGAAAGTTCTACCAATTTCACTTTGGCGGCGATCAATGTTGGATTTCTAGTTCCAGATTGTGAATTCCAGTCAATACCAATATCTCGACAGTAATCACCTGCACCGAAAGCAAGACAGATAATTCGCTTACTCGCCGAAATAATTTCTTGAAGATTGTAGATACCTTTTACTGATTCAATTAGAGGCATTAGCGCAATAGATCCAGTTGCAATTCCAACTTTGCTCTCGAGGCTTTTGAGCTGATGATCAATCTTTTCGATATCGCGGCCGTTTTCAATTTTGGGAATAACTAGACCACGGGTTGATTCGCTCACCATTTGTTCGATGTCTAGTTCAGTCAATCCAGATTCTTGACCGTTAACTCGGACCCATAAATCATGCTTACCCTGATAGGACTTCAAGTACTCATGAATGCTGCTTCGTGCACTACTTTTTTGAGCACTTGGTACAGCATCTTCTAAGTCAATAATGATTGCATTTGCTGGGAATTTCTCTAACTTTGACAGTTTCTCTTTGTCATTGCCAGGGACGTACATCATCGAAGCCAAATTCTGAGTCACGGCACTTCCTCACATGCAACTTATCCAACACTTTTGCGGCGGATTGTCGTTTATAAGACAATACACCGACAGGGAATTAGGTGTTTTTAAGTTCTTTCGCTGCAATCAACATTGCAACCCGGTTGCCACTCATCATGGCGCCCTGGATAGAAGTAGTTTCTAGGTAGTCACCGGCCAGATACATTCCCTCAACTTTGCGCACTTGTCCAAGCTGAAGAGGTGGTTTGATTTTTGGCAAAGCGTGCGACACAACCGTCGTCGTAATAAGTTCAACATCATTCCACGCAACGCTGTACATTCTGGCAACACTTGAACGGGCCTTTTGCTCTGTTTCTGTTGATGGAGCTGCTTTATTTGCTGGAGTTGCGACCAATGAACGATCTGCAGGTGATCTCTCTGGAGCCACTGAAGAAATGTCAAGTGCACTTGATAGCAGCCGGTCATCTAAGTCAATCCTGAGCCCACTGCTATTTGAAAGCTTCGGAAGCGACCACCACCACGTTGTTTGAGGAGACCATTCGGGCTCTGCTGAGTTCGCTAAAGAGTGGGCTGATGAACCATCAGTTGCTACAACCACAAATTTTGCACGGTACTCGTCATTTTCAGTGAGCACTGCATGCTCGCTTACTGAAAGCACAGGTGAATTGAAGTCAATCTGGACGTTCGGACTCAAAGCAGCGAGCGCTTGCGCCAGTGCTGTGATTCCTTCAGGGTGCGTACCCGGTCTGCCCTTTACAAAGCTCTTTAAAAGAAGCTTCGTGTAATTGAATGAAGTATCAAGGTCATCACTTAGAAGCGTTCCACGCAGAAAGGGCTGGACGACATCATCTATGACAGTTTTCGAGATTCCTGAGGCTTCAAATCCTGCATACGTAGTTGTGTCTGGTTCACGCAACAGCCTCTTAGAAGACTTTAGGTAACTAGTAAGCATCAGTTTGGCGAACGAAACAGAATCGCTAACAGACAGCGGACTGCTACGAAGACCTTTAAGAGCACTCAGTACATTGTGGCGAGGGTCGCTTAACTGATAGGTCTTATTTTCTGAAACGAATGTCAAGCTTGGATCATATGATCTGAGATCAAAGTTCTTAAGCACCTTTGAAGCAATGAGTTCAGGGTAGGAAGGGTTTATGAGTTGAAAGCCTTCATCAATTATGAAACCGTTGAGTGCGAATGAAGAAAGTCTTCCGCCAACCCGATCTGACTTTTCAACAATTACAACGTTCAGCCCTGCTTTAGAGAGCAGTTGCGCGCAGCGAAGACCGCCAAGTCCTGCGCCAACTATGACGACATCAAATTCTGTAATTGATCGTTGGCCCACGTCATTCAGGCTAGCGACCAGATATCTTGAATAGTCGATAACGTGAGGCTGTGACTCGTTTGACTCTTATTTATGACGGAAATTGCTTCTTCTGCACAAAGTGTGCCGAGTGGTATTCGACTCGTAGTGAAGGCGAGATTCGTGCGTCACAGTCTTTTACTGATGAAGAACTTGCCTCATTGTCTTTGTCTAGAAATGACGTAGACACTCAGGTCTGGTGGGTAGAGGGTTCCGAAAGATTTGGGGGCGTTGATGGAGTTGGCCGTGCGCTGCTGACAAGTAAATATTCACTTGTCGGACGTGTGTTGTTGTGGAGGGCTG
>CAIMSI010000063.1 GCA_903844115.1 uncultured Actinomycetes bacterium | reverse complement strand
ATGATTCGTGGATAAATCTTTCACTCCAGAAAATTCTGAAATACCTTTTTTGGAAATTTCGCTACAAAGCATTTGGACGGCAATTGGCCAACCTTGGGCGTGAGAAAGAACTCGCGTTACATTATTATCATCGATATCTAAACCATTTTGTTCAGCCAGGAGTGCCACTTCTGCTTCAGAGAATTTTAGATCAGCAGCGTTCAAAAAAGATATAGCATCTAAACTTGCTGCCCGCGCGTAAGAGACAGTCGGTAGTGCTTTTCGAATTGATACTGTGCTGAGATTAAGTGGGGCGTTGTTTGTGAAATTCTGCATAAGTGGAAGGTGTTCATCAGAAAGGTTGTCAGGACCGTCCCAAACCATTCGTAGAGTTTGTGGAATTTTTCCAATTTCATTCGCTATATCAATTACTAGTTTTGGTAAATCCAATTCGCCCAAGAAATATTCTTCAGCCCACGGAGCAAAATTTGGAACAACTCGCCTGATAGCTGAAATTGCATTCACTGCAAGATCTTTCGGGGTGAAGGAAGGATCAATCGTGACCCACATTGTTATATCTGGTTCTTGCGCTGCCCACTGCGCCGCAAGTGCTGTTTTTCCAAAACCGTTTGGAGCGATGATGAAAGATGCTCTAGGTGCTGGTCGTGATAACAATTCAATAAGATTTTTTCGGTAAAGAAAATGTGGAAGAACAGGTGGGGATGAAATCAGTGCGAGTGATGCGCCCGGCAGCGGCGGTAGGAAAGTTCCGTTCAGTTGGTTTGCACCGTTCATCACCCCCCAACTCTTGCAGAGGGTGATGAGTTAACGCTATGACCCTACTTATCACCCTTTAAGGCAGCATATGCGTGCGCAGGAACCGCAGGGGCGTGGGGAAATACAGGTTTGCACCGCGAATAGGGCGCAGCTTGGCCTGGCCTTGGGTCAACGCCACCTTTATTCGGCCAGAAACTCAAGGCTCGCTCGGCTTGGGCAGTGATGGTCAAGGATGGATTCACGCCTAGATTGGCGGTCACGCTAGAGCCATCGACAACATGCAAGGTGGGGTAATTCCAAACACGGTGATACGGATCGATAACACCAGTTACATCGCTATCACCTATGACGCAACCACCAACGAAGTGCGCGGTGAAAGGGGCGTTTATGAGATCTCCAACATTTCCACCGGCTATTCCGCCTCGTTTTTGCGCGATGCGGCGAACGACTTCATTGGCAGCTGGGATGTATGTGGCATTGGGGTGTTCTGAATCATTTTTGGAAGTAAGTCTCCATCCAAAGATTGACCGCTTGCCACGCACTGAAATTGAAGAGTCAACATTTTGCATGACGAGTGCGATGACCGTGCGCTCACTCCATTTACGCACGTTGAATATTCGATAAAGATAATGAGGATTTTTTAAAACTGTTAACCACCATTGTTTATGGCGCTGGGATAACCTATTTCCATCCGTTGCAATTGTTTGAAGCAATCCCATTGAATTACTTCCATGGCCATATCGAACTGGCTCTACGTGGGTATGTTCGTCCGGATGAAATGATGAAGTGATTGCAGCGCCTAATGAGTAATCCGTTGAACTATTGGGCATGAGAGCACCCGTAAGTGCTTCACTGTTTGTACGAGATAACTGGCCTAGCGTTTGTGAAAGTTTTGTGAGCTTCTTTTCATCTTTCATACGGTGCAAAAGTTTCTGAGTGTTGTAGGTACCAGCCGCAACAATTACTTCTGCAGCAGTGAATGTGGATCCCCCGCCAAACCAAGCCCCACTCTTGCGGGCTTTAATAACCCAGCTTCCATTTTTCTGCTCAATCGAAGTCACAGTGGTTTCGGGAATGACAGTGGCGCCAATTCCTTCAGCTAATCCTAGGTAATTTTTTGGAAGTGTATTCTTTGCATTATGGCGGCATCCCGTCATGCATGCTCCGCAGTTATGGCAACCTTCACGCGATGGCCCAACCCCTCCGAAAAAGGGATCGGTGGAAATTTTGCCTGGGCCTTCACCGAAAAAGATTCCAAGAGGCGCCAAAGTAAATGTGTGCCCGACGCCCATATCTTCTGCGACCTCTTTCATCGCAACGTCAGATGGCGACATATATGTATTTTTTGTAACACCCAGCATTCGATATGCCTGGTCATACCAAGGAGCTAATTCATCTTTCCAATCAGTGATATTGCGCCATTGCTCGTCATTGAAATAACTATCAGGGGGCGTATACAAAGTGTTGGCGTAGACCAACGATCCGCCTCCAACGCCTGCTCCCGCCAAAACAAGCACATCTGGCAAGGCATGAATGCGTTGGATGCCATTGAGTCCCAATCGAGGGGCAAATAGAAATCTGCGTAATCGCCAAGATGTCTTGGGGAAATCCTTATCCGCAAAGCGCCGGCCCGCTTCAATAACCGCGACTTTGTAGCCCTTTTCGCTCAGCCGCAGGGCTGACACTGATCCTCCAAAGCCTGAGCCGATAATCACTACGTCGTAGTTGGTGGCGTATTTCATGCCTTAGTAATAGCACGATAACCTTCCATTTAACAGCCTATCCATAAGGAAAAAATGCAACCTTTAGGGACCGACAGAGGCATTGACGCCACTGCGCACGCATCAGTTGGGCATGCGCGTGAGTTAATTCAATCAGCCGAGAAACTTCGTACGCGCCGTGAGAACGCTAACCGCAAACGCTTTGGTCGCCTCTTTAAGGATCCAAAAGCAATCGAAGTTACCATCACATTAACCGATGAAGTTATGCGCATCCATTCCATGCGCGAGGCAATAACGATTTTTAATCACGCAGCAAAAAAAGCTTCGGTTAAGGGATTTGGACCCTTCAATGCTTTTGGTTTGAAATTTATACGTGTTGTTGCCGTCGGGTTACCAGGGGTTGTCGTCAAACTCGTACACCAAAGAGTCCGCGCGCTTTCAAAAGATTTAATTCTTCCAGCCGAGCAAAATCAATTAGCAAAACATCTAGGAAAGCGTAAAGAAGAAGGCATTCGCCTCAACATCAACGTTCTTGGCGAGGCTGTACTCGGTCAAGCAGAAGCTGATGAACGCTTTAAGCGCCTTATTGAAATGATTCATCGTCCAGAAGTGGATTACATCTCGGTAAAGCTTTCTGCTGTCGTAGCACAAATGATTACGATTGATGAAAAGGGTTCACTGGCAAAGGTCTGCGACAAATTACGAATTATCTACGCGGATGCTGATACACATGGAACATTCATTAACCTAGATATGGAAGAGTTCCGCGATTTGGCTTTGACTGTCGATGCATTCAAACTTATTCTCTCTGAACAGCAATTTTTACATATCCATGCCGGCATAGTTCTGCAGGCATATCTTCCAGAATCGCACAGTGTATTTGCTGACCTTGTTGCATTTGCAGTAGAGCGCAACAAATTAAAAGGTGGAACGATCAAAATTCGCCTTGTTAAAGGCGCGAATTTGGCTATGGAAAAGGCTGAGGGAGAACTTCACGGGTACACACCTGCTCCTTATGGCTCAAAGTCAGATGTTGACGCTAGTTATGCCCGCCTCATAGACACGGCACTTCGTCCCGATCACGCCCATGCTGTGCGCATAGGTATTGCATCACACAACCTGTTTCACCTGACATGGGCTATTGAAGTCGCGCGTTCGCGTGATGTCTTACACCAATTAGATATTGAAATGCTTGAAGGAATGGCAAATGCTGAAGCACTTGCAATAACACGTTCCGGACATCACGTCTTGTTCTATACACCTGTTACTAACAAAGATGATTTCGCCTCTGCGGTGGCCTATCTTGTTCGCCGTTTGGATGAGAACACATCTGATGAGAATTACCTCAAAGCAGCATTTGAAATCGGAAGCAACCCGGCGAAGTTTGCTGAACAGAAAAAACGATTTGAAAACTCTGTTGTCGAGCGCCACACAATTCCCACTACATCAAGGCGGCATCAGTCTGATCCAGTTGATTACACAATTTTTCATAATCAAGCTTCTGGTGATCCAACAGAGCCTGGCTATATCAAGGAAGTAAGCAATGAAATTGCTCGTATTCGCAACCATGATATGACAATCCCGGTCGTGATTAATGGCGATGAAATTACCACTGATGAATGTGTCAACGGAATAGATCCTGGTGACAATGCAATTGAGTGGTATATGTATTGTGTTGCAAATAAGAAGATGATTGATAAAGCAGTACAGGTTTCTCGTAGCGGACTTACGTCATGGAGTGAAAAGAGCGTTGCGCAGCGAAGTGAAATTCTGTTTAACGTTGCAAATGTTATGCAAACACAACGTGCACGCACTATTGCGGTGATGTCTCGAGATGCAGGTAAGACTGTTTCTGAAGGTGATCCAGAAGTAAGTGAAGCCATTGACTTCGCTCGATATTATGCTTCAAACGCAGTGGACAACAGCGATTCCAAAGCAATGGGGGTTGTCCTAGTAGTTCCACCATGGAACTTCCCTTATGCGATACCAGCCGGTGGAGTATGCGCCGCACTTGCCGCAGGAAACACAGTTATTTTAAAGCCAGCTCCTGAGACCGTTGCAACCGCATGGCTACTTGCTCAACAAATGTGGGAAGGCGGAGTCCCAAAGGATGCGCTGCAGTTTGTTCCCACTCGCGATGATGAGACGGGAAAGCACCTTGTAACGCATGATGGAATTGACGCTCTCATCTTGACTGGCGCATTTGATACAGCAAATATGTTTGTAGGTTGGAAAAATGAGCTCAATCTTCTTGCTGAAACAAGCGGTAAGAACTCATTAGTTGTATCTGCATGTGCGGACATCGATGCGGCAGTCAAAGATTTAGTGCAGTCAGCCTTTGGACACGCGGGCCAGAAGTGCAGCGCTGCTTCACTAGGCATCATTGTTGAAAGCATTTACAAAGATCCTTCATTTATTCGTCAGCTTGTTGACGATGTAACAACTCTTCACGTTGGTCCCGGATGGGATTTTGGAACCACTGTTGGACCAGTAATTCGCAAACCAGACGGATCACTTCTTCGCGCCCTCACAACTCTTGATGACGGTGAATCCTGGTTGGTGGAACCAAAACAACTCGATGAATCCGGACAGTTGTGGCACCCTGGAGTGAAAGTCGGAATTAAGCCTGGTTCTTGGAGCCATCGAAATGAATGGTTCGGACCAGTTCTTGGATTGATGATTGCACCTGATTTGAAAACTGCAATTGAATGGCAGAACGCGACTGATTTTGGATTAACTGCAGGGATTCACTCACTTGATGCTGATGAGTGCGCGCTTTGGATGGATAGTGTTGAAGCAGGAAATCTCTACATCAATCGCGGAATCACAGGAGCTATTGTTGCGCGCCAACCATTTGGCGGATGGAAGCGATCAAGTGTTGGCGCCAATGCAAAAGCAGGCGGGCCTAATTATCTTCATATTCTGCGCAACTGGAAGCCTCTTGAAGATCCACGCGCTGCAAAATGGTCAGTCGATGAATGGTGGAAAAAAGTTGGCGGCGAGGC
Source organism: uncultured Actinomycetes bacterium (assembly GCA_903844115.1). Classification (GTDB taxonomy): domain Bacteria; phylum Actinomycetota; class Actinomycetes; order Nanopelagicales; family Nanopelagicaceae; genus PALSA-747. The sequence continues at coordinate 9,485 of CAIMSI010000063.1, read as the reverse complement.
CATTGATGCCAGTGGCCTCACTGTCGAAAAGAATTACCAGCGTTATCGCAAACCACTCTCACCCATACTTGTACGTATAGATGATTCAACGTCGAATGAGGATCTCACTTTAATTAAATACATCGGCCAAGTGACTGGGACAACAATTCTTTGGTCTACAGCAAGTGCTGAAAGCATTGAAGAGTTAATTCAACGAGCAACATACAAAGTGCGATGGCTTTCTGGTGAAGTAGCTCCACGGCAGGAACTTCTCGCAAAGGGGGTATCACTAGATAATCGCCCTGTTGCACAACGCGGTGATATTGAAGCCCCGCGTTGGTTGCTTGAACAATCAGTTGCAATTACTTACCACCGCTACGGAAACGTCAACGGTGGCCCCAAGCCTGAGTGCAAAGGTTTAGCAAGCTACTAAATTAATTGCCATCCCATGCCTGCATCTCGCGAGCAAGTGGGTCTAGCCCCATTGGTCCGATTGCAAGTGCGTAGTTATGGAATTTCTTGATATCAAACTTGGAACCAAGACGCTTCTTTGCATCTTCGCGAATTTGCATCCAAACGCGTTCGCCCACCTTGTATGAAATTGCCTGCCCAGGCCATCCGAGATAACGCTCGATTTCACTCTTTGCAAAGTCAGGTGCCATCAACGCACGTTCGACGAGTAAGTTGTAAGCAGAATCTGCGTTCCAAACATTGCCATCAAAGTCCTTGTAACCAAGGTGCATTCCAATATCGACTACAACACGAGCTGCACGTAGCGCTTGCCCTGCAAGGTAACCAAGTTCGAGTGAAGGCTCATCGAATGCGCCGAGTTCATCCATAAAGCGTTCTGCATACAAAGCCCAACCTTCACCATATCCACTTATCCAGGCATCAGTACGTTGGAATCGACTCAAGCGATCTTTTTCAAGATTTGCTGTTGCAAATTGCAAGTGATGTCCTGGAACTGCTTCGTGATACCAGGTCGATGCAATATGCCAGAAATTAAATGTCGTGTGACCCAAAGTTGGGTACCAAGTTGTGCCCGGGCGCGAGAGATCTTCACTAGGAGGCATGTAATAAGGGGCGGCAGCAGAACCTTCTGGTGCCAAACGTGCATCACAAAAAGCAATCGATGGATCAATATCAAAATATTTTCCATTGAGCATCGCCACAGCTTCCTCAGTAAAGGAAAGCAACTTCTTTAAAAGCGCATCCGATCCTTCAATGCGATGTAGCTCTGCGTTCTCGCAATAGTCAGCTACCTCGGCCAGGCTCTTTCCCTTAAGGCCGAGCTTCTCGGCGGCCTTGTACATGCGTTCGTTAATCTGCTGTAAATCTTGCATTCCCCATTCATAGGTTGCACGCAAATCTAAATTTGCTCCAGTGAAATAACGAGCCCATGGCGCATAGCGCGCAGCGCCAACAGCATCAACCTCGGTAGAACGCGGTGCATGCACATCGTGCATCCATGCTGACATCTTCAAGGAGGCAGCTTCTGCGTTCTTTGCTGCTTCGTGTAAAGCTGGATACTTTCCATCTTTATCAATTTCATTAGCAAAACTTTGGTAATTTCCGGTGCCATGAGTCTTGAGCTGTTCTGCAATAACTAAGACCTGACGTCGAGCAGTACCTAGTCCTTTTGCATGCATCTCCTCTATCGTGGATTTCCAAGAATCCAGTGCGGCTCCAACCGCGTTCAATCGCGCAGTTATATTCGAAATAGCTTCAGCGCCTTCTGTTGGCATGATAGTGAAAATTGAACGAATGTTAGATGCTGGGTTAACAATCGGGCTGTAAGCAATAAATCGCTCATTGGAATCATGGACGATGAGACCGGATTCCAGGCGTTCAATTAAAACTTCTTTTGCAATTCGATCAATTTCATCAATAGGTGCAATCGACTTTGCTTTAGCAAGAACCTCACGGGAGTAAGCAGCGTCTTTGTGTCCTTGGGCTGTAGAGAAATCATCAAGCAGATGGTCATAACCCGGAATACCTAAACTTGTTGCAGCCATGGGACTCATGCGAGCAGCGGTTTCGATGTATTCAGATGAGAGCGCGAAGATTTCAGAACGGTGATTAGTCGAATTTGTCATGGCACTTGTATAACAGTTTTGGTAAAAAAATGGAGCCCCCCGTCAGGATTGAACTGACGACCTTCCGCTTACAAGGCGGGCGCTCTACCACTGAGCTAGGGAGGCCGATCTAAAGTGCTAGTCGTGACCAGCGGCTTATTATGCCATGAGTAAAGTGATGCTTTGAACGCGTTATAAATCCGCTCTTCTCACCTTCATTCATACCTAGTTATAGGAAGTCATAGTAAGTTCACCCCGTGCGCTTGGGAGTTCTTGATGTGGGTTCGAATACCGTCCACCTGCAGGTGGTCGACACGCATCTAGGCGCCCGACCAAACCCAACCTTTAATTACAAGGAAGAGCTTCGGCTCACTGAATATCTTCAAGATGACAACACAATTTCTGACGAAGGTATCGCATTATTGGAAGCAACTTTGCGCCGCGCAATCAAAGAAGCCGAATCTGCAGGCGTCGAAGAATTATTGCCATTTGCAACGTCCGCACTTCGCGAAGCAGACAATGGCGAAAACATAATTGCAACACTTAACAAAGATCTTGATATTGACCTTCAAGTCTTAACTGGAGAAGATGAAGCAAAATTAACATTTCTTGCTTCACGCCGTTGGTTTGGGTGGTCAAGTGGCCGACTGCTCATGGTTGATATCGGCGGTGGCTCCCTTGAAATAGCTGTGGGAATTGATGAGGCGCCTGAAGCTGCAGTCTCACTTCCACTTGGAGCTGGCAGACTCACCAAAAACTTTCTTGTAGGCGACCCGTACACAGAAAAAAGTGTTCGCAATCTTCGTGACCATATCGAGAATCAACTGGAATCGATTCTCCCGAGTTTAGTTCTCCATCAAGATACTGATCGTGCGATTGCGACGAGCAAAACTCTTAGAACGCTCGCTCGATTAGGTGGAGACTGGTTTGAAGGAAGTGGAAAATCAATAAAGTTTGATCACATAAGAAGAATTTGCACGAAGCTGTCGGAAATGACGATGCAAGAGCGAATTAAACTGCCTGGAGTATCGGCAAACCGTGCACGTCAAATAGTTGCCGGGGCTTTCGTTACTGAAAGCGTTATGCGCAATCTAGATTTGCGCGAACTTGAAATCTGTCCTTGGGCCTTGCGTGAAGGTGTTGTGCTCAAGTGGATGGATTGGACTGAAAAATAGTTTTAGATCTGTGGTGCTTCGAGTCGATCGATTTGAAGAACTTCCTTCTTTTTGTGGTGAATAACCCATGCTTCCCCTGGAAGAAGTTTATTGTCCGGATAATCAAAATCAATTTTCTTTGTTAGTTTTTCTAGCATTCGTGGCAGAACCGGATTATGGCTACAAACAATAAGAGTCTCGTCAGTCTTAATGATTTCCTTGGCAAATTCGATTGCTTTTTCTTTATCCTTTTTCCACGTATTTTCACTTACATCTTTTTCGACCTTGAGCTTGATATCAAGAGCTCTTGCAAGCGGATCCACTGTGTCATAACAGCGAATCGCATCGGATGTAATAATTTTTTCAACGTTAAAAGCTTGGTAAATCGAGATCATTCTCTTTGCTTGTAAAGTTCCTAGCTGGGCAAGTGGGCGATCTTCATCCTCGCCAAGCCATTCTTCGCGAGCCAAGGCTTTTCCGTGGCGCAGCATAATAAGAGTCTGTGCATCAAATGGAGTTTTGAAGAAAATCGAAAGTACTTCTTTATCGCTCTCACGTGTGGCGAGTTCTATTGCCTCTTCAATAGTTAGCCATCGGCCTTCATCCGCTTCATCATTTGGAATAAACATGTCGCTGTGATCATATGCATGTGCCGCCCAATAAGAAACGCGTTTCAAACCATCTGCAACATAATATTCAGTGTCAGTAATGAATGGTCCGAATTTTACCTTGAGGTGGGTTTCCTCAATCACTTCACGATAGGCGCAAGAAATTAGTTGCTCACCATCATCGAGCTTGCCTTTAGGAATAGACCAATCGTCGTAACGAGGGCGATGGATTAACAAGACGAGCACTTGTCCGTCACCATCAAAGCGCCAAACGACTGCGCCAGCAGCAATAATTGTTGGGTTCATGCTCGACCTCGATACCATTCCAGTGCTTTCATTTGGAAATCATCTAATGGCTTATCATTCAACGAGCGAGTCAAACGGTTCCAGTGTCCGTCAATACTCATATGCCAACTAGATGTTTCTTCAGATAAATAGCCGTCTAGCGCACGATTAAGGGTCCGCTTATGTTCTGGGTGAACAATCTTCACCAAACTTTCAACGCGACGATCAAGGTTTCTATGCATAAGATCTGCGCTACCAATCCAATGCTCGTCCTCCCCACCGTTCGCAAAATGGAAAATTCTGGAGTGTTCAAGGAATCGGCCAAGAATAGAAACTGCCCTGATGTTTTCAGATAGCCCTGGTACACCTACACGAATTGCACAAATTCCACGCACTACTAAATCAATTTTTACTCCATGCTGTGATGCTTTATAGAGCGCTTCAATAAATTCCTCATCTAAAAGTGAGTTCAGTTTCATTCGAATGAAGGCCGGCTTACCCGTCTTTTGGTTTTCAATTTCATTTTCAATTCTCTCCAGCAATCCTTTACGCAACGTTCGTGGCGCCACCAGGATGCGAGCGAAATGAGTCTGAGGGGCAAACCCACTTAGTTGGTTAAAGAGTTTATTGACATCATCACCGAGGAGCGCATCGGCGCTGAGCAATCCGAAATCTTCATATAGGCGGGCCGTTTTCGGGTGATAATTTCCTGTGCCAATGTGAACATACCGTCGAATGACTCCACCCTCTTGGCGAACAACCATCGAAAGCTTTGCATGGGTTTTCAATCCGACTACGCCGTAAACAACGTGAACACCAGCATCTTCAAGCTTTCTAGCCCACCGAACGTTTGCCTGTTCATCGAATCGTGCGCGAATTTCCACAACAGCCAATACTTGCTTACCAGCTTCTGCCGCTTCAATAAGTGCTTGGACAATCGGTGAATCTCCAGAAGTTCTGTAAAGCGTCTGTTTGATGGCTAAGACTTGAGGATCTCTTGCTGCCGTTTCAAGGAATCGCACAACGGATGAGTTAAATGACTCGTACGGGTGGTGAAGCAAAACTTCTTTTCGGGCAATGACTTCAAAAAGTCCCGCATCATCATCCTCGCCAATTGCCCGTAAATCCATCGCAACTTGATTGCTCCAAGAAGGGAACTTCAGTGAGGGAATATCGAGATCGGCAATTTGTGTAAGACCGGTCAAATCAAGTGGTGACTTATAACGGCTAATGTCTTGAGTATTTATATCAAGTTCTTCCATCAGCGTTGCGAGTAATTCAGATTCCATGTCACGGTCTACTTCTAAGCGCACCGGCGGGCCAAATTTACGACGCAGTAGCTCTTGTTCCATTGATGCAAGAAGATCCTCAGAGTCCTCTTCTTCAATTTCCAAATCTGCATTACGGGTCAAGCGGAACATATAATTATTTAAGATTTCCATACCGTGAAAGAGCTCATGTAAGTTTGCAATAATTACGTGCTCAGTAGCAATGAGACGTTTGGTATCGCCAGCTGAAGTTTGAATAAAGCGCGGAAGATTTGAAGGAACTTTTACCCGAGCAAAAAGCTCTTCTGCAGAATCAGGATTTTTCAGAACCACCGCGATATTAAGTGAGAGACCCGAAATGTATGGGAATGGATGCGAAGGATCAATAGCCAGTGGCGTAAGAACAGGAAATACCTTTGTGGTAAAAACCGCAGTGACGTATTTGCGCTCATCTTCGGAAAGTTGCTCCCAAGAGATCAAATCAATTCCTTGTTCACGTAGACTAGGCAGAACTGAGTTGTGGAAACAATTTGTTTGCCGTTCAACCAATTCTTGAATTTTCTCAGATACCGTTGACATAAGTTCTAGCGGCGCGATACCCGCGGTATTTGATTTTGTGATTCCGTTTTCGATTTTTCGCTTCAAAGTTGCGACACGAATCATTACAAAATCATCTAAATTGGATGAAAAGATGGCAAGAAATCTGCAACGTTCTAAGAGCGGCGTACTCTGATCTTCTGCAAGCTCGAGCACGCGCTCATTGAAGGCAAGCCAACTAATCTCACGATCAATTAACCGTTCACGTGGGCTGTCAGCGATTGAATACGAATTCACGGCCGAATTCTCCCTCACTTAAGTGAACAAGCGGTAATCAGAGGCTAAATAAATAGCGCTAGCCCCACAAAACAGGATTTGAATGCTTTGATGCGCGCCCATCACCAGAGGATTTTCCGCGAGCCCGGCGCCAAATCCACGGCAAAACAAAAGTGAATATCCACTTCATATCAGAAGCGATTTTTTTGAGAAATGGAATTGGTTGGGGAGCAGGTAGGGGAACCTTCCAATCTGCATCACATGGCAGGCCAAGCTTTTCCAAGGCTCCTTGTGAAACTCGGTAATGACCTTCTGCATTTAGGTGCAATCGATCATCGGCAAGAAATCGAATATCAGATAGGAAAGGTGCGACTTTCCAATCGATGAGAACTGCGCCAGTTAATTCCGCGGTGTGCCGAACAATCTTGTTGAACTCGTGGAAGCGAGATTCCCAGATTTTCCCGGTTCGGCCTTCACTTGTTGGTTTTTCCATCACAGTAAAGAGCATGAGTGTGCAACCGGTAGCTGCCACTTTCTTAGCCGCTTCAATGTAGAGAGGAAGCGTGATTGCCGGGTTGTAATTTGGGCGGATCACATCGTTTGCCCCAGCATGAAAGCTGACAAGCGTTTGCTTACCTTCAACGAATGGTGTGATCTGCGGAATTTGATTATCAATAACTTGTTGAATCAGTTTACCTCGGATCGCAAGATTCATATATGTAAATCCAGGAGATTGCGATGCCATCACATCAGCAATTCGATCTGCCCAACCTCGATATTGTCCATTCACTATTTCATCGCTCATGCCTTCAGTCATTGAATCACCGAGTGCGATGTAGCGAGTGAATTTCATTTTTACTTTTCAGCTGCTCGTTCCGCTGCAATCCAATGCATGACGATTGCAGTTGCAACGCTAGCGTTGAGTGATTCCATATCCGAGCTCATTGGAATGGAAAGAATTAAATCGCACTTTTCGCGCACAAGTCGTGAAAGTCCTTTTCCTTCACTTCCTACGATGACGTAAATAGAATCCTTTGCAAGTGAAAAATTAGGAAGTGCTTCTTGTCCTTCAGCATCGAGCCCGACAACAAAAAGCCCAGCTTTTTTCGCATCTTCAATCGAGCGCACAAGATTTGTGACCTGCGAGATTGGCATACGAGCAGCAGCACCAGCAGATGATTTCCACGCACTTCCGGTCATTGAAGCATTGCGTCGTTCTGGAATTACAACTCCGTCAGCACCGAAAGCCGATGCGCTTCGAACTATTGCTCCAAGGTTATGTGGATCAGTCACGCCGTCCATGCCAATAATAAGAGCAGGATTCTTTGCTTTGTTGAGTAGTTCGTCAAAATTTGTGTATTGATATTCCTTAATAACAAGGCCAATTCCTTGATGATTTGTGGTGCCAGTAATGATGTCCAAAACGCCTCGTGCTACTTCTTTAATTGCAAGATTGGCATTCTTAGCAAGACGAAGTGATTCCATCATGCGCTCATCCATCTCGGCACGCGAAGCAATAATTAATTCCAGCGCAGGAACGCCGGCGCGAAGTGCTTCGACGACTGGGTTACGTCCTGCAACCGCATCTTGAGTCGGCTTTCCACTTGATCTAGGTGATCTAGGTGAGCGGGCTGCGCGCGGAGCAGAAACACGAGCGGGTGCATCATCACGTTTTGGACGACGTTCAGCACGCTTCTCTTGTTTGGTCGCTTGTTGTTTGCGAGCCGGCTTCGACGATTGAGCGCTCTTCTTCTTCATGCGATCAGGATTATTAGTTACACGCAATTGCTTTGTCATTTAGAAACCGTCCATCTCGGGCCTTGCGGCGTATCTTCAATGACAATCCCTAGCGCAGCGATTTGATCGCGTATTGCATCAGAAGCGGCAAAGTCTTTTCGGAGTCGTGCTGCTTCGCGTTGTTGCAAAGCAAGTGAAATTAAGCCATCTATCGCATCTGTATTTGTTGCACCTTCACCCGCGAATGCTTCGTCAAGTGGATCACAACCAAGCACGCCAAGCGCACCACGAACCTGCGAAACAGCAACAGAAAGTGCCGTGCGATCATTGGAAGTGAGTGCGTTATTTCCGTTCTTTACGATTTCCGAAAGAACTGCCAACGCAGCAGGTACTGCTAAATCATCATTCATTGCATCTGCAAAAGCGGGAGCAATTACGCCATCGGGGGTCATGCCCAATACATCAATTGCACGTTCCAAAAACGCTTCGATTCGGCGAAATGCAACCGCAGATTCTTCAAGTGCTTCAAAGGAAAATTCGAGCATCGAACGGTAATGCGCGCTACCTAAATACCAACGCAGTTCAATTCCTCGAACGCGCTTGATAATCTCTTGAACTTGTAATGAGTTCCCCAAAGACTTAGACATTTTTTCACCGGCAGTTGTAACCCACGCATTGTGCATCCAAGTTTTCGCAAATCCATATCCCGCTGCTTCAGATTGCGCAATTTCGTTTTCGTGGTGAGGGAAAATCAAATCTAAACCGCCACCGTGAATATCAAATGTTTCACCAAGATATGCATGCGCCATCGCAGAACATTCAAGGTGCCAACCCGGACGTCCATCTCCCCAGGGTGTTGGCCATGATGGCTCCCCTGGTTTTGCTGCTTTCCAAAGGGCAAAATCGCGCGGATCTTTCTTAAATGAATCTTCGCTATCTTCGGATGATTGAAGATCATCAAGCTTTTGATTAGAAAGTGTGAGATATGACTTCAAAGAGCGAACTTCTAAATACACATCACCATTACCTGGTGCGTATGCGTGGCCCTTTTCGATAAGGGTCTGCATCAATTCAATCATTTGAGTTACATGCCCAGTCGCTCGCGGCTCATAAGTCGGCGGCAAGACATTTAAAGCTTTGTAAGCATCAGTAAATGCGCGCTCGTATTTCATGGCAACGGCCCACCAAGGAATTGATTCATGAGTTGCCTTATGCAAAATCTTGTCATCAATATCTGTGACATTGCGAATAAAGGTGACGTCGTAACCCGAAGCCGCTAACCAGCGACGGAGAATGTCAAAGTTCACTCCGCTTCGAATGTGACCAATATGCGGTGGCGCTTGCACAGTTGCCCCACACAGATAAATACCAACTTTGCCAGCAACGAGTGGCTTGAATTCTGTTGTTGAGCGCGTAGCCGTGCTGTACAGATGAAGTGTCATGAGAAATCGACCAAAGCACTGGATGAAGCAAATATTCCTTCTCCGCGCCCAGTAAATCCCATTCCATCTGTGGATGTTGCAGACAAGGAAACAGGTGCACCAAAGAGTGAAGAGAGCGTTTTTT
>CAIMSI010000062.1 GCA_903844115.1 uncultured Actinomycetes bacterium | reverse complement strand
GTTTTAAAAACGGTGATCTCTAAATTAATTCAACAGCCGCTAGATCGCGTTTTCCTTTACGTAAAATTAAAAAACGACCGTAGAGAGCATCACTTAAAGAAGGCGCAAAATCTTCACCACTAATTTTTTCGTTGTTTAAGTACGCGCCCCCTTCTTTAACGATGCGGCGTGCTGCAGATTTTGAATCGACAACTCCCGTTGCAGTTAAAAGATCTACCCATGTTGGAATGGCTTCATTCTTTTTAATTACAACGCGTGGTAATTGTGCGAGAGTTATTTGTAAAGTTTTCTCATCGAGTTCTGATAATTCGCCTTGACCAAAAAGTGCCTTTGCAGCCGCCTCTGCTTGCGATGCTTGATACTCCCCGTGAACAAGTTCTGTTAGCTCGCGCGCTAGGGAGCGATGTGCTTCACGCGCGCCAGCATTTTCTTTCAGCGAGACAAGGAGTGACTTAATTTCTGCATGCGACTTGAAAGAAAAAACTTTTAAAAGTCTTTCAACATCAGCATCTTCTACACCAATCCAAAATTGGAAGAAGGCGTACGGAGAAGTCATCTCTGGATCCAACCAAACAGTTCCACTTGCGGTCTTGCCGAATTTGCTACCGTCAGATTTCGTAATAAGTGGGATGGTTAGTGCATGTCCAGAGCCACCTTCCACTTTTCGAATAAGATCAAGACCGGCAACAATGTTTCCCCACTGATCACTTCCACCCATTTGCAACTTGCAGTTGTGACGCTTATAAAGTTCTAAGTAATCAAGAGCCTGAAGCACCTGGTAAGAGAATTCTGTGTATGAAATACCACCACCATCTAAACGGGCGGAAACACTATCTTTTGAGAGCATTTGATTGACACTGAAATGCTTACCGATATCCCGCAGGAAAGTCAGCGCGGAAATAGGCGCAGTCCAGTCAAGGTTGTTCGCCATTGTTGCAGCATTTTTACCTTCGAATGAAAGAAATTGCTCAAGCTGTTTACGAATGCGATTGACCCAATCAACAACAACAGATTCATCATTTAATGAGCGCTCTTCATTGCGACCCGATGGGTCTCCTACAAGACCGGTCGCTCCCCCAACAAGTGGAATTGGCTTATGACCAGCAAGTTGAAAGCGGCGCATAGTCGCGATCACTGCAAGATTACCAATGTGCAAACTGGGCGCCGTCGGATCAAAGCCAACATAAAAGGCGAGCGGCCCAGCCTCCATGTCCTTGGTCAAAGCGTCTCTATCTGTGGATTGAGCTATAAGTCCGCGCCATTCAAGATCTGCTAAAAGGGCTTTAGTCATGGTTTCAGATACTCATCATTCTCGTGAAGTTGTTGCGGGCCTCTTCAATCTTTTTCAAAGCTAGGACATTCAATTTAGTCAACGATTTAACCTGCGCAGTGACACTGGACTCTGCAGTGCCACTCGCTGAAATGCGCGAATTGGTTGCACCCGTTCCAGTTAGCGTTTTGCGAATTTCCGGTGAAAGAAGTTGGTGGACACTTGCGAGTTGAGCATCCGATAACTCGTGTACTTCTATTCCTAGCGAGTCTGCAAGACGAACACAGGCACCGGAAGTTTCATGAGCTTCGGCAAAGGGCACCCCGGCCCGGGCCAGAAAATCAGCAATCTCAGTTGCTAAGGCATGACCTGCTAGCGCTCCATTTGCCATTCTTGCGGTATCAAAATTTGTCGTCTCAATCATGCCGATAACTGCGGGCAATATAACTTGTAGAGTTTCAACCGAATCAAATACAGGTTCTTTATCCTCTTGCAGGTCGCGGTTATAAGCGAAAGGAAGACCTTTCAGGACTGTTAATAATCCAGTCAGATTTCCAATGAGGCGACCAGATTTACCACGAGCAAGTTCGGCAATATCCGGGTTCTTTTTCTGCGGCATTATGGATGAACCCGTTGAGAATGCATCATCTAGCTTGGCCCAACCAAATTCGGTGGTGCTCCAAATGGTGAACTCCTCACCAATGCGGGAGAGATGAATGCCAATAACAGAGAAGATAAAAAGCGCTTCCGCCACAAAATCTCGATCACTCACAGCATCTATGGAATTCAATAAGGCGCCCTTGAAACCTAATTCTTCGGCACTCATTTCCGGATGTGGTTGCAGGCCCGATCCCGCCAGAGCCCCCGCGCCAAGTGGTGAATACGAGTTGCGATCAAGCCAATCAGAAATACGATCTACGTCGCGAAGAAAGGCATGAGAGTGCTTTGCTATTTCATGACCAAAATTGATTGGCTGGGCATGTTGCAAGTGGGTAAATCCCGGAGCTAACGCCCCTTTGTATTGGTCTGCTACTCGATTAAGTGCATCTACCAAGAGAGTAAGAGTCTGGGCAATCTCCAAGATGTTATCGATAATATAAAGTTTAAAATCCGTCACAACAAGATCATTGCGCGAACGCCCTGCACGAAATGCACCGCCTAGAGCGCCCAACTTCTGTACTAGTCCGCGTTCAATGGCGCTATGGACATCTTCATCGGAATCATTAAATGTAAAGGAACCATTCGCAATCTCGCTGCTCAGTTCTTTGAGAGCGGAGATGATCTTTTCGCAATCCCCCGAGGAAATAACTTTGGATCTGGACAATCCATTCACATGGGCAACATTGACTCGAATATCGTATTGAGCAAGACGCCAATCAAAATCCACGCTACGCGAGAGGGCTGCGACAGATTGCGCAGGACCTTGCGAAAAACGTCCGCCCCAAAGAGCCATGATTCCTACCTACTTCTTCTTTTTAATTCGAGATTGGGTGGATGTTTGCTTTCGTGTGGAAGATTTTACGCGAGGGCTGCCCAAGAATACTTCTATTTCTTCCTTGAGTCGCGCCCCACCTTGCGCTGTACTGGCTATTGCCAACACCGTGTCATCCCCCGCGATGGTCCCGATAAGCGTTGTAATTCGTGCGTGATCTAGTGACCCCGCAAGTAATTGAGCCCCGCCAGGTGGAGTTCTTAGTACTAGCAGATTTCCACTGGCTACAGCTGAAATCAGCAGCTTGTTGCTTTGCGAAGTCGGAGGCGCTGGTGCTTGCGTTGGCGCAAGATAACGCATCACTCCGTCTTCATCTTTTCCTCTATGGGCTCCAATTTCCAATAAATCACGGCTAGCAGTTGCTTGCGTAACCGTTATGCCCATCCGTTTTAAAGCAAACACAAGAGCTTCTTGCGAATCAATCAATTGCTCTTGTAGAACATTTAGGATTGCGCTCTTTCGCGCACGAGGAGAAATTACCGCTTTCTTATTCATGAGAAATCACTTCCTTGATGGAGGCTACAAATTTTTTCGAGAACTCTTGAACTTGGGTTCGTGACAAAGTAAGTGCTGGCGCGATTCGAATTACGTTTGATGAAGTCGCGTTCACAAGTAGCCCGTTTTGCATACAGCGCTGGGCTAGTTCTTGGGCTACATCATCTTTCAAAACTATTCCAAGAAGCAGGCCTTTGCCTCGAACTTGAGAGACGCCGTCTACTTTTAGAAGGGCGCTGCGGATCAATTTTTCCATCGCAAGTACGTTCTTCATAAGCTTCTTTTGCTCAATGACTTTAATTGCGGCCAAACCTGCAGCCACAGATACTGGGTTTCCGCCAAAGGTTGAACCGTGTTGGCCGGGCGCAAAATGCGGTACGCGATCTCCAACCGTAATCATCGCCCCTAGCGGTAGTCCGCCACCCAATCCCTTAGCTATGGTAATTATGTCGGGAACTATATTTTCAGATTCATACCCAAACCACGAACCGGTTCGCCCCATGCCAGTTTGCACAGCGTCAATGCAAAGTATTACACCGTGCTTATTGCAGAGCTCTCGAACGGCAGCCAAATACCCCGCAGGAGGAGGAATGACGCCGTTCTCCCCTTGAATTGATTCAAGAATCACCATAGCTACCCGAGAATTTATTGATCGCTCCATCGCGCGAGTATCACCGTAAGGTAAAAATTTAATGCCTCGCAAAAGTGGAATAAAAGGTGCACGTTTACTTGATTGACCCGTGAGTGAAAGAGCTCCCATCGTGCGACCGTGAAAACTGCCTACCGTTGAGATTATTTTATTTCTCCCAGTAAGACGTGAGATTTTTAAAGCGGCTTCATTCGCTTCAGCGCCGGAATTGCAGAAGAAAACTTTTGATGTTTGCCCAACTAAACTCTGCAACTTCTCTGCTAAGGCCAGACCCGCAGGATGAGAGTAGAAATTACTTATGTGGCCCATCGTTTGTATTTGATTTGATACCGCTTTCACGACAGCAGGATTTGCGTGTCCGAGGATATTTGTGGCAATTCCCCCAAGAAAATCTAAATATTTCTTTCCAGATTCATCCCACACATATAGGCCCTTGCCTTTTACGAGTGAGATGGAAGGGGCGCCATAATTCTGTTCCATAGTGTTGATCCAACGTTCTTGCGAATTATTCTTCATGGGGTAACTACCGTTCCGCCGTGACCAACAAAGGCCGCAGATAGATTGGAGATATCTCGCCCATCAATAATCCGAACCGAATTCGCTCCTGCAGCAAGAGCACTCAGAGCAGCTTTCACTTTAGGCACCATGCCTGCAGAAAAGGAGGGCGCAAGTACCTTGAGTTCGGTTGCAGATATTGTCGTGATAAGCGAAGAGGTATCGGGAAAACTGCGATAAATCCCGGGTACATCGGTCATAAAAATTACCTCATCTGCTGTTAGCGCACCGCCTATGGCGCCGGCTGCGATATCAGCATTGAGATTCATTCCTTGTCCGGTCGTTGTGGTGGCAACCGGGGAAACCACAGGAAGGAATCCCGCGTCCAGTAATAAATTAAGGAGCTTTGGATCTGTACTTTCTACATCGCCTACTAATCCAATGTCGATTTCCTTTCCATCGATGAGTGGAAGCATTTTAGAAACGCGGATAATTGCGCCATCGCTGGCCGACAACCCGACAGCTTTAGATCCAAAACCAATGAGCTGATTTACAAGAGTGCGCAAAATGTCTCCAGATAGAACTTTCTGCACAACTTCGAAGACTTCCGGTGTAGTTGGCCGATATCCGCCCACCATTTCACTTGCAATTTGATGTACTGATAATTCTGCGTCAATTTGTGGGCCGCCTCCATGAACAAGTACAACCTTCTCTCCGGAATTATGGAAATCCGAAATTGCTTTTAACATAGGATCGGGTACGCCGGGTTTTGGTAAGGCGTGACCACCATATTTAATAACAATCATGATGAATACGCCGAGTTCTCGTGGACGTACATAGCTGACAAATCGTTTGTCCAAATTGTTCCGGTAGCGTTTCCAGCTTTGAGATCAATCAGAATACGGATCTCTCTGCCACTGAGATCTACTTCCGATCGGCTTACTCCTGGAGCGCTATTCTGACAAACCATCACCTCGTTCAGTGAGACATCAATGGTAAGTGGATCAAATTCAGCTGATGTGGTCCCAATGGCTGCAAGTACGCGTCCCCAATTAGCGTCAGCTCCATTGAGCGCGCATTTGAGCAAATTATTTCGAGCACAACTGCGTCCAACTTCCAAAGCGTCCGCTAGGGAAGCTGCGTTAATCGTCACTATCTCAACAACTTTTGTATGTCCTTCGGCATCCGAGATAAGTTGATGCGAAAGATTGCTAGCGCACTCCATAAGCAGTGCCTTCAATTGCGGTGCTGAAAGATGAACGCCAGATGCGCCTGAAGCCATAAAAGTTAAAGTGTCATTGGTCGAGGTGCAACCATCGGAATCAATTCGATCAAAGGTTTCCGATGCAACATCTTTAAGTAATGCCACAGCACTGTCATCTACCACCGCATCAGTTGCGATAACACTTAACATGGTCGCCAATGAGGGAGCAAGCATTCCTGCTCCTTTAGCCATTCCAAAAACTGTTACTCCATTGAACTCCTTAAAAAAATATTTTGCATGTGAATCCGTTGTCATTATTGCTTCGGCGAGGAGCTCGGCTTTATCTGTTGATAAATTCTCCACCGCCAGGTCAATCCCTGATAGAAGAGATTGCATTGGCAAGCGTTCTCCTATGAGCCCGGTGGAACAAACAATCACGTCTCCAGCATTTAGCTTTAGCTTCTGAGCCACATACTCCGCCGTTTTGTGCGTATCGGCAAATCCCTCTGGGCCCGTACATGCATTTGCTCCACCGCTATTGAGAATTACAGCAGACACTTCATTGTCCTTCACGACTTGCTTAGACCAGATCACTGGCGCAGCAACAATCTTGTTGGATGTAAACACCGCTGTGCCAAATTTCTGAGGCCCATCGTTGATGATGAGCGCTAGGTCACGCGCACCAGTGCTCTTAATTCCAGCAGCAACTCCCGAACCGCGAAATCCCTTGGGTAAGGAAACCATTAGCGCACTCCCTGACTGGAAAGCCCCATATTTTCAGGAAAACCACACATGATGTTCGCGTTCTGTATTGCTTGCCCAGCAGCGCCTTTACCCAGATTATCAATAGCAACGCTAACGATGAGTCGGTGAGTGTGTTGATCTACGGCAACTTGTATGTGTGCGGCATTGCTACCTGCAACGGCACTGGTTTGCGGCATTACATCCTGAGCCAAAACTTTCACAAATTCTTCTTCTGCATATACGCCTGCATAAATTTCGCGAACCTTCTCGGTAGTGAAATCACCCGTCAGCTTGGCGGTCACTGTTGCCAAGATTCCGCGAGGCATCGGTGCAAGGATTGGCGTGAAAGAAATCCTTACCGGACCTCCAGAAACCCGGCTCAAGGCTTGCTCGATTTCCGGAATGTGTTGATGCGCCCCTCCAAATTTATATGAACTTAGAGAATTCATGACTTCACTTCCAATTAGATTCACTTTAGCCGAACGACCTGCTCCGGTTGTTCCCGAAGCGGCTACGACCACAATGTCGGAAGCATCGATAAGTCCGTGAGAAATTGCCGGAAGCACCCCAAGTGCAATTGAAGTTGCATAACAACCCGGATTTGCTACACGAGAGGATTGGGCAATGAGAGCGCGATTTCCTGGGAGTTCTGGAAGTGCATAGGGAAGAGAACCAGCGTGCGGCCCACCGTAATACTTAACCCATTGCGCGCCATCTTCGAGTCTAAAATCCGCACCTAGATCAACAACTTTTATATCTTCGGGCAATTGCGAAATAAGGTTCGCCGAAGTCCCATGAGGTAAGGCAAAGAATATGAGTTGGCATCTGGCCATTGCCTCAAGTGAAGTTTCTTCAAAGAGGCGATCAGAGAAAAGAATCAAATGCGGGTGCACTGAGGTGACAGGCTCCCCTGCGCTTGTTGCCGCACCTAAATACTCAACTTCAAAATTTGGATGCGCTGCGAGAAGACGAATTAGCTCGCCTCCGGAATAGCCACTTGCCCCCACAATGCCGATTTTCATAAAGCCAGTCTAAACACTTTCGTATAAATATGCAATCTTATGCATAATTATGCACGAACAGTTGCGCCTACCTTCTTGCTGGCAGCGGCAGCTGCGGCATCTCGAAAGCCAGAAACCTCAGCAGCAGTCAATGTTCGGTCCGCGGCTCGGAAAACAAGTGAGAAGGCGAGTGAAACCTTTCCATCCCCCACAGCTTCATAGCGGTCAAATAGCGTGATTGACTCAAGGAGCTCACCGGCTCCCTCGACGAGGGCATTTTGTACATCGGCTGCCGAGATTTTTGCGTCAACAACGAGTGCTAAATCCTGAATCGCAGGAGGCATGGTCACAATTGGTTGAGGTGTTACCAAGGGAGAGGTTGGAAGGGTGTCTAAATTAATGCTCCACGCTGAGGATCGCTCTGGCAGTCCAAAATCATTGAGAACTCTCGGGTGCAACTCACCAGCGTGAGCAACAGGGTTTCCGTCGATTTCGAATTG
>CAIMSI010000061.1 GCA_903844115.1 uncultured Actinomycetes bacterium | reverse complement strand
CTTTATCTGCAAACAATCCTCGGTTATTCGCCACTAAAGTCTGGTTTTGCTTTCTTGCCATTTACAGCGGGAATTATCGTTTTTGCAGGAATCGCTTCCCAGCTGCTTCCAAAATTTGGGCCAAAGCCACTAATGGTTCCAGGACTTGTTGCTGCCGGAATTGGCTTGGTCATGCTGACGCGAATCACTCCAGATACTTCTTATGTCACACATGTACTTCCATCACTTTTGATTATGTCTAGCGGAATGGCCCTAGTCTTTATTCCACTTACTACAACCTCATTGCACGCAGTCGGCAATCAAGATTCTGGTGTCGCAAGTGCGATGGTTAACACCAGTCAACAAATTGGTGGATCACTGGGTACAGCCCTTCTTAATACGGTTGCTGCAACTGCAAGCACTTCTTTTATTGCTTCACATCAAGCACTTGGGAAGATGGCTGCTCAATTTGGAATCGTGCATGGATTCACTCAGGCATTCAAATTCGGAGCAGCGCTCCTTTTTGTAGGCGCAGTAGTTCTCTTCTTCTTCATCAACATTGGCAAAGATGCTGTTGTTGAGACAGAGGGCGTTGTCGTTCACTAATTAGTAGTTGGAATTTACTTTGAGAAGCTTGCAAACTTCCCGATGACTTCAAAACCTATCTTCGAATAGGCTCGAATAGCGGGAGTATTTTCCGATAGCACTACTAAGTGGATTCTCTCGATGCCGCGGTCGTAAGCAAGACCAACGACACCTGCGCATACTCTTTGTGCAAAACCTTGGCCACGCATTTCTACATGCGTGGCAACTGAAGAGAGCATCTTCTCCCCCGATTCCCATTCGGTGATTGCAGCGATTGCAGCTATTTCCCCTTGCCCATTTCGCACGCAGCCCCAGAATTCAATCTCGGGATTACCTGGTCTTGCCGATGAGTTAGGCGCATGCGCATCCAAAAAGTTAGCAATGAATACATCTTCCTCGACGCCTTCAAGCGGTTCAATCTCATAACTCTGCGATTTAGTTTTAATTGCGTGCGTTTCCCAGTTATGGTGCAAAATGAAATCAGATGTAATGGCGGGGTCAGTCCCTTGAGGCACTGCAAATTCATTCCAATTCGGCAGGATTATGGGGTTTGAACCAAGAGCTAATCCAAATAAGCCCTCATCTGTTGTGCGCGTGAAGGATATGGCCTCACCATCGCGAACTGCTTCAACAAATGCTTTTTGAGGGATCCAAACTCGCGGAACATTGAGCTCGCCATAAAGTTCAAGGGTCCACTCCATGGCTTCCTGGAGAGAGGAAGTTTTGTCCATGGGTGGACTCTACCGAACATGTGTTACTGATAGCTTGCGCTATTTATAACTTTCGTGCGTACCACTTTTTCCAAATCAAACGATGAATTGGAATTTTGTAGGGAAGTTTGCGGATAATGGGGAAGAATGGGAAGAGAGCTAACGAGAGAGTCAGAAGTCCCATTAACGTCATTACCAATGTATCTGCGTTACCAGAAGACTTGAATGGTTCAACTTGATACCAAAACGAGAAGAGCCACAACCAGGATTGTCCAGGCCAAGAACCAGTCTCATTCATAACTCCCCATTGATCGCCACTGAGGTGTTGTTTGGATGCCATATCGGCGAAATATCCTTCACTATCTGCCAGAAAGAGAAGCGGCTTAGTAAAGTCAGTTGGGAGTGGAGTTTCACTTGTTGTCAGTGCGCCATCCAGGGCGCCAGTCTTTGCCATGCCTAGCAAGGATGAAACCATTCCAGGTACAGGTCCGAATTGATTCTTTGCATCAGCCACTGATGTTGCGCCTCCAGATTTACCAAGCGCATCGGCATACGAAGAAGCCCACTTTGTTTGCTGGTCGACAGTCGCTGCATTCCATGTGTCAACAGCAGCTGTTGCATTGCCATCGTTCAACATGAGAAGAGGTTTCACTACAAAATCATTTGCTGGGTCAACTGGAATATGAACGCCAACCCAATCCTGTAACTTCAATGGTCCAAGTGTTGGCCCATTACCTGCATGATTATATGGAGCTCCATAACCGGCAGACGTTGTTGTGCCGGCAAGTTCTCCGGTTGCAGTTACTACAAAGTCTGCAGCATTATTATTTGACCAGGATTTGAGTGTTACAGCTTTATCATCGGGTGAGCTAAAGAGAAGTGATAGTCCACCTGCGAGAACTGCAACAACTACTACTGCAATGACGCCTTCTTTAATGATGTCATATGGTCGAACTGGACCAGTCCATTTCTTTGAAGGATCAACTTTCATAACCATTAGAAAGCACCTCCTTCAATTGTCGAATCGTTATCAATCGGCGGAACAACGCCTTTGCGTCGAACAAGCAAGATATGCCAGATCACAATAACTCCCACTACAAGTGGAAGAAGTGCTACATGCAAAAGAATTGCTTGCCCAGTGTTGAGAGTGTTGAAGAATGCGCCAATTCCCATTGCATTGAAGCCATCTTTAGCTTGTGTGGCAATCCATTGGGAATCAAAATTTGTTTGAATGAGATAACCAGTGAGGGCCGTAATAATCGATGTTCCGAATGCAAGAACGCCAGTAACCCACGTTGCCGTGCGTTTACCGCGCCACGCCGCCATCCAGAATTTACCCCAGAGGTGAACGACCATAAATACAAAAAAGAGTTCAACGCTCCAAAGGTGCATCGAATTAAAGAAATGTCCCACACTTGAAATATGCCACCATGATGGACCTTCAAGGGTAAGAATCAATCCAGTTGTAATCAACATGAGAAGTGAGGCGATAGTGAGGACGCCAAAAACATAAATCCAAGATGCTACGTAAGCAGGTTGATTGTCTGGGAGGAGATCTTGTGGCTCCATCGTTTCCAGAGTGGATTTACGAAGACGTGATGTCCAGTTTTTATCTTTCTTAACGCTCTGTGCTGATGAACTCATTTCTATTCATCCTTTCCGTGTGGGAAGGGAATGAAAATCGCCAAAGCAAGAATCAGAAACATGGAAACAATCACTATAAAGTTTCCGGCCGATACCTGAAATGGACCAATCCCCAAAAAGTGGGCTGGGTGGTCAAGATTTATTAAAGCCAT
>CAIMSI010000060.1 GCA_903844115.1 uncultured Actinomycetes bacterium | reverse complement strand
ATGTGTCGATGCCATCATTCTTTGTTGGTAAAGCTGAGGGAATGCTTGGTTCATTGTCGGGCAAGAAAATATTGGTCGTGGGAGTTGCGTATAAGCCTGATGTATCAGATGTGCGAGAGACACCGGCTTCTGGGTTGATTTCGTTATTGCGCAAAAATTGCGCCGTTGTTTCATGGCATGATCATTTGGTTTTGGAATGGAATGGCGAGAGCTCAGTGCCATTGGCGAGTGATTATGACTTGGTTGTGTTGGTGAATCCACATTCATCCGTTGATTTATCTGTTTTGGATGGCGTCCCTGTTTTGAATACACGTGGTGGTGCGTGATGAAGTATTTGGTTACTGGTGGTGCTGGGTTTATAGGGTCACACGTGTGTGATGCCTTGGTGGCACGTGGGGATAGCGTCGTTGTTTTGGATAATCTTTCAACCGGTGTTTCACATAATTTAGATAGTTTGGTTGGAAATTCTGCTTTTGATTTTATTTCGGGTTCGATTTTGGATGCTTCTTTAGTTGATTCTTTGGTCGCATCCGTTGATTCGGTACTTCACTTTGCTGCTGCCGTCGGTGTCTTTACGATTGTGGATAAGCCGTTGGAATCTTTGATAACAAACCTGCGCGGAACTGAGAATGTATTGGAATCCGCTTCCAAGCACGGCAAGCCTGTTTTGATTGCTTCGTCCTCTGAGATTTATGGGAGTGCAGGATCGGACGGATTAGCGCTAAATGAAGAAAGTGATCGCATTGTTGGTTCGCCATTAAAGTCTCGTTGGAGTTATAGCGAAGCAAAAGCGATTGATGAATCGATGGCAATTTTTTATCACTTAGAGAAAGGCTTGCCGGTTCGATTGGTGCGCTTCTTTAATACGGTGGGGCCTCGCCAAGTCGGACATTACGGGATGGTGGTTCCGCGTTTTGTGGAGGCAGCGCTGGCGGGTACGCCGTTGGCTGTTTATGGAACGGGTAAGCAATCACGTTGTTTCTGTCATATAAGTGATGCGGTTGCTGCTGTGTTGGCTTTGGTTGATAGTCCCGCGGCTGTAGGGCAAGTATTTAATGTGGGTAATGATTTTGAGATTACGATCGGTGAATTAGCGAAAAAAGTAGTTTCTCAATTGGGTTCTACATCTTCGATCGAAATGATTCCTTATGAGGATGCGTATGCACCTGGTTTTGAGGATATGCAAAGGAGAGTCCCCGATATTTCAAAGATTAAAACTGTAATTGGATGGGCTCCAAAGCATGGTTTAGATTCCATTATTAGTGATATTGCTCGTTTCTCTAATTCTCAGCACTAATCGCGGGGCGCATCCCAAGTCTTGAGTGGTCCGTGCTTCATAATTAGGGCATGAGAACAAAGTTAATTTCTCGCGTTATCGCGGCTGGGCTATTGGTGCTCGGCGTTGTGCCTGCACAGGCAACACAAACAATCGTTGGATCTTTCCCAAGTATGAATTATTCGATGGCCACTGGCTCATTTGATATTACGCCTCCTACTTCGAATTCACCGGGCAAGTGGACATTTACTGCGGATAATCCATTGGTCGCCACCATCGTTGGTACCAAGGTGACCTTGCTTGGTTCTGGATATACCCGTATTACTGGGACGCAGGCAGCAAGTGGTGCGTACAACGCTGTATCCCGCGTGACGCAATTGTTAGTCACAAAAGGAAATCCAACGCTCGAGACATGGGCACCGATGACGGTTCCTTATTCTGCTGGGAAATTTACACTTGTGGCGCCGAAATCAAATAGCGATGGTGCATGGAGTTACACAATTAATGGCGCGGGGATTGTTACCCAAGCTGGAAATGTATTGACCTTGCTAGATGGTGGCACTGTTTATATTAATGCGCGCCAAGCATCGACTCCGGGATGGAATTCAGTTACTGCGTACACAACTCTGACGGTTACCTTGATTACTCCTACTGTCGGCAGTTTTGGCGATGTGACATTTAATCGTTCAAGTATTTCGAATTTGACCTTGGTTCCACCAACATCAAATTCAAGTGGGTCTTGGAGCTTCTCATCCTCTGATCCTTCGGTAGCTACTATTTCAGGAACTGTGTTAACTCCAGTTTCTATTGGCAAGACAACTATTACGGCAACCCAGGCGAAGGCAAAACCGTATGGGGCTGCCACTGCAACAATGGTTTTGACTGTGGTCGGTGCTGCGCCAGCCGCGGGAGCCTTTAACGATATTACTTCGGCCTTTGTCACTGGTGGGACGAACAAGTACACATTGGTGGCACCGACTTCATCATCTCCTGGTGCATGGACATTTACATCTTCCGATAGCTCGATTGCAACCGTTTCTGGAACAGTTGTTACATTTGTAAAACCAGGAGTAGTTACCTTGACCGCGAATCAAGCAGCGACGGGTACATATAACGCAGTTGGTCCTCTGAGTGCGAAATTAACTATTACACAAGCTCCTACTGTGGGCGTCGTGCCGACTGTTACTAAAGTGATTGGCGATCCTGATTTTGCGCTGCCACTTCCTACGACAAATAGTTCTTCGGCATTTGTCTTCACTTCATCGGATGCCAACGTCATTTCTGTAACGGGTGGAACTGCAAAGATTGTTGGCGCAGGTAGCGCGACGATTACTGCGACTCTGCCAGCCAAGGATTATTGGCTTTCCGGATCGACCAGCTTTGCGATCCAGGTATTGGGAACGCTACCTACCTTGGGTGCTTTCAATCCGATTGCGATAACTACCGCGGATAAAAACGTTGCGATTGTGGCACCAACATCGACTTCTAAGGGTGTCTGGGTATTTACGTCATCGAATCCTGCGGTCGCCTTAGTTACTGGATCTGCGATTACTGGTGTGGCTGTAGGAACTGCGACGATTACGGCTGTGCAAAGTCCAAGTGGAGTATTTGGACAATCCAATACTTTGCAGACAACTGTGACTGTCACGGCGCCAATTGTGAAGCCAACTCCAGTACCAACTCCTTCGGCTGTGCCGACTCCTGTCGTTACCGCTGCTCCTTCCGTACAGCCAACTGTGAAGGTTGTACTGGGTACGAAATTGATTACGGTGACGAGTTCTGCCAAGACAATCAAGGTCTTTATTGATGGGCGCGCAGGAATCGTGGGTAAGAACGTTGTGAAGGCTGGAAAGCACGTAGTCCAGATTCAAAACGGCGCTGTGCTGCTTTACAGCAAACTTGTGACCGTTAAGTAAGCGTTCGGCTTTCATTCATCCGCCGGGTCGGGGATACTTCTCACATGCAGGTCTACGACAGTGATGTGAAGCAGACCCCAATTATTTCTCAGATACAAGGTGTCTGGGAGAAGCGGGGCTTATTAAAGCTTCTTGTTTCTCGTGACCTCACTGTCAGATACAAGCGATCTGTTATTGGTATTTGGTGGTCACTGCTTAATCCTTTGTTTACGACAGCTGTGATGTTCTGGGTTTTCAATACGGTTTTTAAAGCACGAATGCCTGATGGCACCGCGTTCTTGCCATATCTTCTCTCTGGAGTTTTGGTGATGACTTTGTTTAACCAGGGCCTCACGATGGCAGCGGATGCGATTGCATCGGGTGCTGGAGTTTTGACGAAGGTTTATGTGCGACCTGAGATTTTTGCTTTTTCTGCCACTATTTCTTCAGCAATTAATTTTCTCTTTGGGCTTGTTCCACTTACTTTAGTTTTAGCGATTTCACATAAATGGCCGGGGTGGCAATTCCCGCTGGTTATCGTTGTGATTCTATGTATGACGCTATTTACAACAGGACTTGGATTGATGTTGGCGATTGCATACGTGAACTTTGATGATATGCGTAGCCTCATTCAGATATTCCTTCTCGCGCTGCAATATATGACGCCTGTCTTTTATCCGCTATCTGTTCTGGGGCCACATACACGTCGAGTTATTGAGATCAATCCTTTGACTTCATATTTGTCGGTATTCCGTGATGTCTTTGGAAATAACTATGTTGCAAGTACGCATAACTGGATCATGATGATTGCTTCATCCATCGTGATGTTCTGTGTAGGTTTCTATGTCTTCCAGAATAAATGGGCGAGTGTGGTGGCGAAAATATGAGCCAGAATTCAAAGAACGAACTCATTGTGGATGTGAGGGATGCATCCCTTGCCTATCGCCGTACGCGCCATCGTGTTTCATCTTTAAAGCAGACTGCCATTGACACGATTAAAAAACGTATGGCGTATGAAGAATTTTTTGCACTCAGCGGTGTCTCAATGGAAATCAAGCGCGGTGAAACAGTTGCGGTAATCGGGCGTAATGGCGCTGGTAAATCTACTTTGCTCAAAGTTGTTGCGCGCGTATTGCCCCCAACGACAGGGCGCGTGATTGTGCACGGGTCGGTGGCTCCGATGATCGAATTGGGTGCTGGTTTTAATCCAGAATTAACAGGCGCTGAAAATATGGTTTTGTATGGAACATTGCTTGGACGCACTCCCGCGGAAATGCGCGCGCGTATTGAACCCATTGCAGAATGGGCTGGGCTGACAGAACATTTAGATATCCCAGTTCGTGCATATTCATCGGGCATGGTGGCTCGTTTAGCTTTTGCTACGGCGACGGATAACACGCCTGATTTGTTGCTCATTGATGAGGTTTTATCGGTGGGTGATGAGGATTTCCAGGAACGCTCACGCGCGCGTACAGAGCAGTTAATGAATGGCGGATGCGCCGTTCTTCTTGTGACTCATGATTTGGCGACGGTACGAAATATGGCAACGCGTGCGATTTATTTAGATCATGGTGTGCCTAAGGCAAATGGCAAGCCTGAAAAAGTTATTGATCGCTACTTAGCTGATTTACATAAGTAAAGTGCGATGAAAGTTCTTCATGTAATTGCCCGAATGAATGTGGGTGGGACTGCCCGTTATGTAGGCCGTCTTGTGGAATCGGACCCGACTTCTCTACTTGCGACAGGTTTTGTTCAGGGCGCCGAAGCAGAAGATGAATGTGTGAGTCGTTTACCGGTAGCGCGTATTTCGCATATGGGAAGATCGATAAATCCGATTTCTGATTTTCTTGCATTCCGCTCGTTAAAAAGACTCATTCGAGAATACCAACCAGATATTGTGCACTCCCATACTTTTAAAGCAGGGTTGTTGGCTCGGCTGGTCAGTGGATCTTTTTCTAGAGTGCATACATTCCATGGGCATTTATTTGATGACGCATCATTTTCGAGTCTGCAAAAGAATCTCATAACTTTGGCCGAGCAATTTTTGGCTGGCCGTACGGATGTATTGGTTTCTGTTGGCAAAAAAGTTGGTGTTGAGCTGCGCGCTGCTGGTGTTGGGACTTCCGGTAAGTGGGTTTCGATTGCACCTGGTGTAGATGCGTTGCCTCGCGTAGAACGCTCTATCGCGCGTCAGGCTTTGGGTATAAATGATGAACGCGTATTGGTGGGATGGATGGCGCGCGTGACCTCGGTAAAGAATCCGATGTTGATGATTGAAGTTGCAAAGGCAATGCCATCGGTTTCATTTGTTGTGGCAGGCGGCGGAGATATGTTGGATGCGGTGCGTGCGGCTGCGCCATCTAATGTTTCAATTATTGGTTGGGCCGATGCCTCTACTTTTTGGAGCGGAGTTGATATTGCGTTATCGACTTCCGATAACGAAGGAATGCCGGTGGCGTTAATTGAAGCGCAATTTGCTGGGGTTCCAGTT
>CAIMSI010000059.1 GCA_903844115.1 uncultured Actinomycetes bacterium | reverse complement strand
TGCGCTGTGTAAGCAATAATTGCTGACTTAGCGGTTCCATATGGCCCACCCGCAAAATCTGCTTCGCGACCCGAAACACTTGAAATATTTACAATTGCAGCGTTCTTGCTTTTTTCTAGGTAAGGAATTGCAGTACGGCAAGTGCGAACGGTGTGCATCACATCAACATTAAGGGATGCTTGCCAGTTCTCTTCACTTTCCGGAATCGCGAGTGCGCTGACATTGCAAACAACGATATCTAAGCCACCAAGTGCCGTAGCAGAATCGTTCACCCATTTTTCAAGCTGTGCCATGTTTCCAACATCAACAACACTTCCAATTACCTTTGCACCACTTTTACTTAGCGCCGCTTGTGTTGCTTTTACTTCATCAGCATTTCGTGCGCAAAATGCGACGTTAACGCCCTCTGCAATAAGTGATTCAACAATTGCATGACCAATTCCTTTGGTGCCACCTGTAACTACCGCGTTCATGCCTTTCATCTGTAGATCCATTTTGAACCTTTCCTTAAGATGTCTAGGGTTTGGATTGATTAGGTTTTAAAGCGCGAGCCCTTTAGCCCGTTCTTTCAGACTTGCATGCATACCCTGAAAAGCACTGACATTAGGTAGCAATTCCTTTGCAGCTTTGATAACAACGCTGAAGTTTGCATCTACAACGTTTGCAATTGGTACTTTTGTAATCTGCGAAAGTAGTTGATATGAATCCATTTGATGTAACTTGTAAAGCTCCTGAAACCAGCGAACCAATTCAACTTGGCCGATGCGCCAAGAATCTTCCATTGGACGTGATGAACCAACCGCCATATAGAACTCATCGTTTTCAATCCGTGGCCAAGCAGGTGCTGCGCCCTTAATTAAATCAACAATGATAATCGAATCCATTGCACCTTCAACTGCAGTGCCACAAGCTTCGCCTTCACCTTGCCGGTAATGTCCATCGCCAATTGAGAAGAGTGCGCCTTCAACATTCACGCCTAAGTAAACAGTTGCACCTTTGCGAACTTCTGGTGAATCCATATTCCCACCGAATCGTTCTGGGACAAGTGCAGATCTAACTTCACCACCAGCCGGCGCGACACCAATTGTTCCGAACATACATTCGATTGGTAATTCCACTGAAAAATCACCGAATCGAGATTGAAATCCGACAGTATTTTTAGTCGTATTAACTTCGTATATCCAAGTTGTATCTGGAAGCGGATCTTGAAGTGTTGCCGTTCTGTCGGTAGAAGTTAAGCCACCAAAAAATGGAATAGTGCTTGAGGCGCCATGTCCGCGAGCGGGTTTCATATCGACTATATGAATTGCTAGTGCATCACCTGGTTCGGCGCCTTCGACATAAAAGGGCCCGGTTTGGGGGTTGACGTAACGCAGGTCAACTTTTTCACTTGAAAGGTCGGTAATTTTATTTATCGTATTGTTAAAGGCATCCTCAGACCACAACTTAAGTGCAGTTCCAGGTTTAATTTTCATTACTGGTGCCGCGCCACCAAAAGTGTAATTTAACTGCTCGGCAGTTGGCTTGAATTCGATTAAGTTCATTTTGATATCCTACGTTCCTGATTGTTGATTCGCAATGGAAAATTGGCTGGATTTGCCCCGCCTGAGTTATTTCCAGACGGGGCAAATAGCATTCCTACTTATTGCTTAGTACTAAGAGCGGAACGGCGAACCTACTGGTAATTTGCTGTTTCCGTGAGTTTCATTAATTAAGAAAGCAAATGCTAGATAGATAGCAAGTGCGCCTGTAAGTACGCCTTCATATCCGCCAAACTTAGATAGGGAGGCATTTCCATTTATCGAACCTATACCTAGTGAGCCGAGAAGTACGACAGTCAGCATCAAAATTATTGTAAGTACTTTTGGAGCTACTGTTGATGCAACAGCCAGGCCAATTGTGAATACGGCCCAAAGTAGAAGGTAGTAGCCAACATCTTTTCCGCCAAGAGTCCACCATCCATGTGAAGCTCCAACATTCATAAATCCGAATGAGAGCCAGAGAAATGCATAACCGCCAAATGCTGTAGTACCAAAAGTGTCACCTTTTGAGTAGAGCATCACGCAGACAATTGCTTGGGCAATTCCACCGAAGAAGATCGCCATTGCGAAGACCATTCCGCCGGTTGGATATTTTCCAGCGATTGAGAAACTAAGTAGAACTGTCGACATGCCATAACCAAGTAAGCCAAGGGGAATTGGATTTGCCTTGTTCATTGATTAGCACCTTTCCATTCAAATGAGGTGCCATCTGCACCCGCATTGGTGTTGGAAAAATAGTAGGACTGTTTAGGGGTGAAAGATACGAATACCGAGTAGTAGTTATCGGTTTCTTTTGAGCGTGATCACGCTCAACTTCCAAAAATATTTAGGGAAATTTCGAGAAATACTCAACTACTTAGGAATTCGAAGTCCTTGCATTCCACCATCTACAGTAATCGCTGATGCAGTTGTTGAACCTTGAAGCGGGCTGGCCAAGAAACAAATTGCACTTGCCACTTCTTCTGGTGAACCAAGGCGACCAAGTGGTTGGCGGGCATCACGAGCGGCACGCTCTGCAGCGGGATCTGCTGCCTGTGCAAGTAAGCGTTGTACCCAAGGTGTATCAGCCGTTCCGGGATGTACGCAATTCACTCTTACTTTTTCCGCGACAAGATCATTT